>DASWBF010000001.1:0-4913 GCA_036390735.1 Mycobacterium sp.
GGCCATGATGTCGGCTTCGCGTCCGGCGAAGTAGCGCGAGTGGGCGGCCCGAATCTCGGATGCTTCGCCGCAGGCGACGAGTTGTTGCTCGGCGAACTGGCGGATCGTCTCCAGCATCGAAAACCGGGTCCGCCCCGAAGACCTCTCAGCGACCAGCAGCGACTTGCGCACCAGCGCGTCGAGCAGATCCAAGATGGCGAACTCATCACCGGAACCCGTGACGGCGCAGGCACTTTCGAGGTCGAATCCCCCGGCAAACACCGAACACCGCTCCAGCAGCGATTTCTGCGCCTCATCGAGCAGGTCGTAGGACCACGCCACCGCGTGGCGCAGTGTCTGGTGGCGTGACAGCCCACGCCTGAAACCGACCAGCAGCCGGAACCGCTGATCGAGACGATCACGCACCTCGCTGGCGGTCATCGACGCCATCCGCGAGGCCGCCAACTCGATGGCCAGCGGGATCCCGTCTAGGCGGCGGCAGATCTCCACCACCGCGCTCGCCTCATCAGTGGTGGCCATCGAGAACCCGGAAGCGGCGCTGCGGGCGCGCTCGACGAACAAATCCACTGCGGCACTGTCGATGCCCGCGCCAAGGTCCAGCGAGGGCACCAGCCACAGTTGCTCGTCGGGGATTATCCCCAACCCTTCGCGGCTGGTGGCCAGGATCCTCACCGTCGCCGACTGCGCGAGGATCGACTCGACCAGGTCGGCTGCGGCGTCGCGCACGTGCTCGCAATTGTCGAACACCAATAGCCGCATCCTGCCCTCCAACGTGGCGGCGATGCTCTCGCTGACACTCATTCCGGGTTGTTGGGTAATCCCCAGGACTGCGGCCACTGCATCGGGCACCGACGCCGGATCGGTAACCGCAGCCAGTTCGAAAAACCAGACACCGTGAGGAAATTCATCGACGAGACGTGCCGCGACTTCCAACGCCAGCCGGGTCTTGCCGACTCCGCCGACACCGGTCAACGTCACGAGCCGATGAGCCTTGACCGCCGCTTGCACCTCGTCGAGTTCGGACTCGCGTCCGATCAAGCTGCTCGTCGCATGCCGGAGATTTCCCGGACTCGTATCGAGCGCCCGCAACGGCGGAAAATCCGTCGCCAAACCCGGCGCACGCACTTGGAAGACCCCGACCGGCGTCGGCACGTCCCGCAACCGTCTGGATCCCAGATCCATCAGATCACCGCCGCTGAGCAGAACTGCCGTCGAGTCGGCCAACAGGTTCTGACCACCATGTCCGGTGGCCATCACCCGTGCCGCACGATTGAGCACCGTGCCGAAGTAGGGCATTGTCAAGTTGAGCGAAGTGGGCGCTGTCGCCAATCAAATCAGCCTCATGCGTCACATATGACCTGGGGGTTCACGAGAACGGATCGCCTCAAATCCTGGTCTGATTGCTCAACTTGACAATGCCCGCACACCCCCGGTATTTCGGCGAATCCGCGGTCTGGCGCAGCGAGCACCCCGCCCCGGCCGGCCGCGCCGCGCTTCGGTTCGGAGCAGCCGATTGCGACCCACCCCCAAGGAGCAGACATGTCAGACACCCAGATTCAGGCGCAGCACTCCACTGGGCTATCTCGGCCCAACATCGAGCGGGCCCTCTTTGCGGCCGGAAAGGATCTCGACCGGCTCGAGGCAGCCGACCTCGCGATGCTCGAGGACTTCCACACGATGGGTCGCATCGCCACCAGCCAACTGGTGGACCTCGCCGGGATCACCAGCGAGGACGAGGTGCTCGACGCCGGCAGCGGGGTCGGCGGTACTGCGCGCTACGTCGCCGACCGGTGCGGCTGCGCGGTGACGGCGGTCGACCTGACCGAGGAGTATTGCGACGCCCGTTGGCTCAATCGCCTTGTCGGACTTGACGATCAGATCACGGTCCGCCGGGCGGACGTCACTGACATGCCCTTCGCCGATGGTACGTTTCGGGTCGTGCTCAGCCAGCACGTCCAGATGAACGTGGCCGACAAGGCCGCCCTGTACCGGGAGGCCCGGCGGGTGTTGGCCGGCGGGGGCGTGCTGGCAATCTGGGACATCACCAGTGGCGAGGGTGGCGAACTTGACTTTCCGCTGCCGTGGGCCGACGAACCCGCCGTCAGTCATCTGGTCACGTCCGAGGCGTTGCGCGCTGCTGTCGAGTCATCGGGGTTCGCGATCGAGCAGTGGAACGATCTCACCGATCAGGCGAGCGCGCTGATGCAGACGATCCTCACGCTGCCTCCCAGTCCGCTCGGGCTGCACGCCTTCGTCCCCGACTTCGCACAGAAGGCCGCGAACCTGACGGCCGCCCTCACCGACGGGCGGCTGCGAGCCATCCAGGGCCTGGCGCGCGCAATCGACTAGACGAACAAACCGGCCTGGCCCAAACCGCTGGGCGGCGAAATGCCCAGGTGCGTCCAGGCTAACGCTGTCGCGACCCGCCCCCGTGGTGTTCGCGCGATCATCCCGGCCCGCACCAAAAACGGCTCGCACACCTCCTCGACCGTCGTGGCCTCCTCGCCCACGGCGACCGCCAGCGTCGACACGCCGACCGGCCCGCCGCCGAAGCTGCGGATCAGCGCCGTCAGCACCGCGCCGTCCAGCCTGTCCAGCCCGAGTTCGTCGACGTCGTAAACCTGCAGCGCGGCCTTGGCGACATCGCGGGTGATGACGCCGTCGGCCCGCACCTCCGCGTAGTCACGGACCCGCCGCAGAAGCCGGTTGGCGATTCGCGGCGTGCCCCGCGATCGCCGTCCAATCTCGGCGCCCGCGTCGGCGCACAACTCGATGCCGAGGATTCCCGACGACCGCCTCAGCACCTGCTCGAGTTCGGCCGGCTCGTAGAAATCCATGTGCGCGGTGAAGCCGAACCGGTCGCGCAGCGGGCCAGTGAGCGCGCCAGAGCGGGTAGTGGCGCCGACGAGCGTGAACGGCGCCACCTCGATCGGAATCGACGTCGCCCCAGGCCCTTTCCCGACGACGACGTCGACCCGGAAATCCTCCATCGCCAGGTACAGCATCTCCTCGGCGGGCCGCGCGATGCGGTGGATCTCGTCGATGAACAGCACGTCGTGCTCGACCAGGTTCGACAGCATCGCGGCCAGGTCACCCGCGCGCTCCAGCGCGGGACCCGACGTCAGCCTCAAGGAGCTGCCGAGCTCGTGCGCGATGATCATCGCCAGCGATGTCTTGCCCAACCCGGGTGGCCCCGACAGCAGGATGTGATCGGGCGTGCCGCCGCGGTTCTTGGCGCCCTCGATGACCAGCTGCAGCTGCTCGCGCACCCGCGGCTGGCCGATGAACTCGTCCAGCGAGCGCGGGCGCAGGCTGGCGTCGATGTCGCCCTCGCCGACGGTGAGCGCCGCGGAAACTTCCCGGTCCTCTTCGTCGGTCGACTCGAACCGGCTCATTTGCTCTTGCCCAGCAGCGATAGCGCGGCCCGCAGCGCGCTGGACGTGGTGGCTGCGTCATCGCCGGCCAGCACCCGGTCGCTGGCCTCCTCGGCTTGCTTGACCGCAAAGCCAAGGCCCACAAGGGCTTCCACCACGGGGCCGCGCACCGCGTGGCCGTTGACCGCGCGCGCCGCGGCCGCCACCGCCCCGACTTTGTCGCGCAGTTCCAGCACCATCCGTTCGGCGCCACGCTTGCCGATGCCGGGTACCCGGGTCAGCGCGGTGACGTCACCGTCGGCGAGCACCTGGCGCAGCGCGGGCGCCTCGTGAACGGCCAGCGTCGCCATCGCGAGCCGCGGCCCGACACCCGACACCGACAGCATTGTCTGGAACAGATCGCGGGTGTCGGAATCGGCGAATCCATAGAGCGCCATCGAGTCCTCGCGCACGATCATCGCGGTGACGAGCGTGGCTTCGGTGCCGCGGCGCAGGGTCGCGAGCGTCGATGGCGTAGCGTTGACCCGATAGCCGACTCCACACGCCTCGATGACGACGTGGTCAAGGGCCACCTCGAGGACTTCCCCGCGAATCGACGCGATCATCTCGCCGCCTTTACCTTGGCTTCATACTTCTTGCGTTGCTGGGCGACCAGCGCCTCGGCCTGCGCCATCCGGGCCATGGTAGGCGCCCGCCAGCAGTGACAGATCGCCAGCGCGTCTGCCGCGTCTGCGGGCGTTGGTTTAGCTTGCAGCGCAAAGATTTTGGTGACCATAGCAGTGACTTGGGCTTTGCCCGCAACGCCGCTGCCGGTGACGGCCGCCTTGACCTCGCTTGGCGTGTGGAAGTGCACGCCGATGCCGCGGCGGGCAGCGGCAAGCGCGATCACTCCCCCGGCCTGCGCCGTCCCCATCACGGTCGACACGTTCTGTTGGGAGAACACCCGCTCGATTGCGATGACGTCGGGCTGATGCGTGTCCATCCAGTGCTCGGCGGTGTCGCTGATCGCGAGCAGCCGCCGGTGCAGCGGCATGTCGGTGGGCGTGCGCACCACGTCGACGTCGAGGGCCACCACGTGCCGGCCGACGCTCTCGATCAGCGACAGCCCACAGCGCGTCAGCCCCGGGTCGACTCCCATGACACGCACGCGGCCTCCGTCATCTACGAACAATTGTTCGATAGAACCTAACGGGTTGACCCGACATCAACGCGCAACGACACGCCCACTCACTGCGGCGCCGACGCGGGCCGTTGGGCCGCGCCGGGGGTGCGGAAGCGTTTCATATGGCGCGTTCGCGTTGCCGGGTCGGTTGATGCGAGTTCTCGGCCCGGTTGAGTTCTCAACCGATGTCAAGTGTTGCGACGAAAGCGGTGGGCGGTTCATGCTGGTTGCGGAACGGGCGATGCCTTGGAGCGCGTGGCGACTCCTGTCTTGGCACGCTCGTTCCGCTCGTTGCGTCGTGGGTGTCTGTGGGGGGTGACCTTGCGCCGGGCGGCACGGACCTCGGGTGGCACGGTGTAGCGTTCGGCGACGATGGC
>DASWBF010000002.1:0-2837 GCA_036390735.1 Mycobacterium sp.
CAGTGGACGTCGCCGACATCGACCAGCTGCCCGCCGCCGTAAAGGCCGCGCTGGACGTCGACGGCCCGTCGGTCATCAGCCTCGAATGCGCCGCCGACGAAGTTCCCCCGTTCGCACCGTTTCTCACCAAGGCCGTCACCGGAACGCCTGGCACAAACCATCTTCCGAACACCAAGGAGCACCATTCCCATGTCACTATCAACGCTTGACGATATTGCTACCCACACCGGCAGCACCGACCCGATCGACGGAGTAATCCGCATCGAGAATGCTCCCCGCGAGAAGGCCACCCCGATCATCTTGGAGATGATGCGGTCGGTGTACCCGCACGAGGAGGTGTTTTCGGCCCCTACGTCACGGTGAATGACTACATCGACTGCCCGCCCGACGAGTTGTTCGAGTACCTGGCCGACACCCGCAGCCTGGAGGAGTGGACCTATAGCCTGCGCGGTTTCACACCGACCGAGGAACCCGGCCTGTGGCTGGCATATGACCGGCTGGGTTCGCAGACCGAGATTTACACCCGGACGGTGGCAAACGAGGCGGCTCGTACCGTCGACTATCACTGCGCCTGGGATCAGGGCAAGCACCTGTGGATGATCTACCTGATGCGGGTCATCGACGCGCAGCTGGTGCTCGACAAGCCCGGTTCGGTGGTGCTGTGGACCAATTGCCACCACCCGTTCTACGACCACAACCCCTACCCGCAGACCGCGCCGCCGCAACGCCCGGTGTGGGTGGGTGACTTCTGGGACATGTTCGGCGCCGGGCATCTGCTGGAGTTGAAAAACCTGAAGGCCATCGCCGAATACCGCCACCACAACGGCCTGCCGGTGACACCGGTCTGGATGAGATGAGCACCATGAGCACACCCGCCGTCAGCCTGATCGATGTCTCCAGCTATCTGCCCGGCGCGCCGATCGGCACGGATTACTACTCGGCGTTCGCCGGAGCCGACGAGTTGCGCGACAACTTGATGTTCCGCGCGCCGAAGTTCCGCCATCACGTCGGGCCCGACGAGACCGCGATCGACATGGTCGAGCGGGCCACCGCCGGGCTGATCGACCGGCACGGCCAGGACACGATCGCTAACGTCGACGTGCTGATCACCCACTCCCAGATGCCCGACATGCCGTTCTATGGCGGTGGCGGTGGGATGGCCCACCGGCTCGGCATGCACCCGAAGTGGGTGCTCGACCTGCACAACGGCGGATGCGCCGCGTTTGTGCTGGGGATGAATGTGGCCCGCCAGCTACTCGCGTCCGGCGAAGGACGCACCGCGCTGATCGCGGTGGCGCAGAACGCCGCCGGACAGATCTTCGATCAGGAGGGGATCCGCCGCAAGGCGCAGGCAAGCGTTCCCGGTGACGGGGCGGCCGTCGGCCTGGTGGCCGTGTCCGAGCAATCTCCCATCCTCGACGTCGAGTGCCGCACCTACGGCGAGTACGCCGGCGACATGACCATCGCCGTTGACCCGCCGCGCAAGTGGTGGCAACCCGGGCCCGGCGAGGGCTACATCGGTTTCACCGAGACCAAGATCACCAAGGTGCTCGCCCGCGGCAACCGTCAGGTGCCCGAGGTGGCGTTGGCGGTGTGTGACCGAATTGGCATGCAGTCCAAGGACCTTGACCTGCTGGTCACCAACCAGCCCAACCGGGTGTTCCTGCGCAACTGGCGCGAAGCGCTCGAGATGCCGCGCGAACGCCACCGTGACACATTCGATCAGTGCGGTAATCTGTTCGGGGCCGGCATCCCGATCAACCTGGATCGGGCGATTTGCGACGGCCAGCTCAAGGCCGGCGACACCGTGATGATGGCCGCCTTTGCCCACGCCGGCGACTTCGCCGGCGCCGCAGCGATCCGCTGGGGTGGTCGCAACTGATGACGTCGGTCAGCTATGCCACCCCCATCGCCGCGGAGATCCTGGCGACGTTGCCCGATGCGGTCGATCCACTGGCGCTCTCGCTCAACGAGAACCCGTTCGCGCCGCTGCCCGCAGTGCGCGCGGCACTGATCGCGTCGATCGACGCGGCCAACCGCTACCCGCAATTCCTACCCGAGCAGCTGCGCGGCCTGATCGCCGGCCGCATCGGGGTGCGCGACCAGCAGGTCATCCTGGGCGCGGGTGCGACCGGCGTGGTGCTGCAGGTGCTGCACGCGGTGACCAGCCCCCGGCGATCGAATCGTGATGACCTCCCCGACATTCGACGGGTATCCGATCTTCGCGCAGATGGCCCGGTTGATCTCGGTGACGGTGCCGCTGGACGAACACGGAAACCATGACCTGGACGCGATGGCCGACGCCGCGTGCAACGCCAAGGTGGTGGTGCTATGCCGGCCGCACAATCCGACCGGCACGCTGGAGTCCGCCGCCGACGTGGAGCGGTTCCTGCAGCGAGTGCCGCCGGACACCGTGGTGCTACTGGACGAGGCCTACATCGAGTTCGTCGCCCCCGAGCACCGCCTCGACGCGCCCGCTTTGATCCAGCGGTTCCCGAACGTGGTGGTGCTGCGCACGTTCTCGAAGGCCTACGGGTTGGCCGGGCTGCGGATCGGCTACGGCTTCGGGGCGCCCGAACTCGCCAAGACGCTGTGGACGATGCAGCTGCCGTTCGGGATGAGTATCACCAGCGCGGTCGCGGTCGCCGCCTCCTATGATGCCCAAGATCAACTATGGCAACGCATCCGGCTGATCACCAGCGAGTGCCGCTACCTGCAACGCCGGATACGGGCGATGGGCATCTACACCCCCACCGCGCACGCCAACTTCATCTACCTGCCCGAGCAGGGCCGCGCCTGGCGACACGCATTCAACAACGCGGGCCTACACGTGCGTC
>DASWBF010000003.1:0-5062 GCA_036390735.1 Mycobacterium sp.
ACGCGTGACGGTCAGAAGCCGCGCGAGGTTCTCGGCCCGCTCGCCGTAGCGCCCCATCCAGAACAGGTCCGACAGCACGCGCGGCGAGCTGACACCCTGCGTTCCCGCACCGGTCATCGTCGGCAGGTCCACCGACGGCACCGTCAACGTCTCGGCCCGCGTGCGCTCCGTCGGTCGGACCCAAACATCTTTGGCGGCAACGGTGTTCAATGTGTACGCGGCGTTGCCTGGCGCCATCACGTAGCCGAGGCCCCCGATCATCGGGGCGTAGCCTCCGCGCTGCGACACGGTGAACAGCCGCAGTCCCACGCCCGCCGACGCGAGCGTGCTGGCGCGGTAACCCGTTGGCGCCGAGGAGAACTGGGGCAGTTCCTGGGCGACCCACTGCCACGGTGTCGCCTCGATACGCGCGGCCAGGCTGGCCCGCTGGCGCGCCGACAGCGCGGGCCCGACGATCGTGTCCCCGCCGATGGTGGACTTGATCAACAGCGACGGCAGATGCGCCAGAAGGTGCGAACGTTCCGCGTCGATGCCGCCCCAGAACACCGGCGCGGTGTGCAGCAGCGGCGTCTCCCCCAGCAGCCGCTCGGCCAGCACAGGCAAGAACCGAAGCAGCCCAGGGCTTTCCAGGATGCCGCTGCCCAGCGTGTTGACCACCGTGCATGCGCCGCGCCGTTGCACCTCGACCAGCCCCACCACCCCCAACCGCGAATCGGCGCGTAGGTCAAGGGGATCGGCGTAGTCGGCGTCGACGCGCCGCAGCACCACGTCGACGCGTTTGAGCGTGCCGAGCGAACGCATCCAGAGTTTGCCGTCGCGCACGACGAGGTCGGCGCTCTCGACGAGCGGGAAGCCCAGCACCGTCGCCAGGTACGCCTGGTCGAACGCGGTCTCGGAGTGGATGCCGGGGCTGAGCACCACGACCACCGGGTCGTCGGCCGCGTCGGGAGCCGCGTCGATCAGCGCGAGCCGCAGCGCCTGTGCGAACGGCGACGTGGGTCGCGGTCCGATCCGCTCGTAGAGGTCGGGCATCGCGTGCGAGACGACCCGGCGGTCGGCCAGCGCATACCCCGCACCCGAGGGCGCCTGGGTCCAGTCCGCGTTCACCCGGAAGGTGCCCGACGCGTCGCGGCCGACATCGCAGCCGTGCATGAACAACTGGTGCCGGCCCGGGATGTCGATGCCGCGGGCGGCCCGGATGTAGCCGGGATGGCCGAACAGCAATTGCGGCGGCAACAGGCCGGACAGGATCGACCGCCGCGGCCCGTACAGGTCGGTCAGCACCGCGTCCAGCAGCCGCGACCGCTGCACCAGACCGGCTTCCAGCACCTCCCAGTCGGCGGCCGAGATCAACAGCGGCAGCCCGTCGAGCCGCCACGGGCCGGGTGACACGGCACCGTGACCATTCGTCACCGCGTCGCCAGCCCGATCGACACTGTGGTCGATCTGGATGTAGGTGATCCCGTCGTTGTCGACGAGCCCGCTGACGATGGATCGCAGCTGGTCAAGCCCGGCGCGGCCGCGCTCGCCGACCGCGTCGGCCAGCTCTGTCCACGCGGGCCGGATGTGGCCCGCCTCGTCGACGAACTCGTCGTAGCCGGCCTTCGGTCTCCCCCGCAGCTCGAACAGCGCCTCTTGGGTGCGCGCGGCGCGGTAGCCGGCGAGCAGGCGGTCAGGGTCGTGGCGGGCCGGGGCCGTCGACATGCCGCGGGTGGGGGCCATTACCGAAGAACGGTACGCACGCGTCGCAGGTCGAGGATGCCCGGCGCGCCGACGTCGGTGGACAATCGCGCCTGCTTCTCCCGGATGCCGGCGATGTCGACCGGTGACGGCGTGAAGCCGGTGGCCTCGAAGCGGCGGCTGCGCCGCGACTCGGCCTCGACGGCGTTCACCGGCGGCTCGTCGTAGGCGCGGCCGCCGGGGTGCGACACGTGGTAGGTGCAGCCGCCGCGCGACATCCCGGTCGCGGCGTCGACGAGCTCGAAGCGCAGCGGCCCGTCGACGGTGATCGTGGGGTGCAGCGCGCTGGGCGGCTGCCACGCGCGGAAGCGGACGCCCGCGACCTGGATGTCAGGGTTGTCGGTGGCCAGCAGCGGCACCGGGTAGCCGTTGGCTGTGACGACGTGGCGCTGCCGGTCAGCGCCGATGATGCGGACCTGGATGCGTTCGACGGACGAGTCGACGTACCGGGCGGTGCCGCCCGCGGTGGCTTCCTCGCCGAGCGTGTTCCACGGTTCGATCGCACCACGCAGTTCGATCTCGACGCCGTCGAACACCGCTGTGCCGATGCGCGGGAACCGGAACTCGGTGAACGGGTCCAGCCACGCGGTCTCGAAGTCGATGCCCTGTGCCCGTAGGTCCGCGGCGACTTCGGCGATATCGTGAATGATGAAGTGCGGCAACAGGTATCGGCCGTGCAGGTTGGCGCCGTACCGGATCAGCGGGGCGCGCACCGGCTCGTCCCAGAACCAGGCGACCAGTGAGCGCACCAGCAGCGACTGCACCATCGCCATCTGGAAATGGGGCGGCATCTCGAATCCGCGCAGCTCCAAGAGGCCCAGCCGGCCGCGTGCGCTGTCGGGGCTGTAGAGCTTGTCGATGCAGAACTCGGCGCGGTGGGTGTTGCCGGTGATGTCGATGAGGAGGTGCCGCAGCGCACGGTCGGTCACCCACGGCCGCGCGCGGCCTCTGCGTGTCAGTCGGGCGATCTCGGCGAATGCGATCTCGAGCTCGTAAAGCGCCTCCGCGCGGCCTTCGTCGACCCGCGGCGCCTGCGACGTGGTGCCGACGAACCGGCCCGCGAACAGGTACGACAGCGACGGGTGCCGCTGCCAGTACGTCAGCATAGAGACCAGCAGGTCGGGGCGGCGCAGCAGCGGCGAGTCGCGCGGCGTGATGCCGCCGAGCGTGATGTGGTTGCCGCCGTGGGTGCCGTCGACGTCGAACGACTCGGTGGACAGCCGCGCCAGCCGCGCCTGCTCGTACAGCGTCTCCAGTTGCTGCCTTTGTTCGACGAATCCGGCGGTCGGCGCGACGTTGACCTCGATGACGCCGGGGTCCGGGGTGATCGTCGCCGACCGCAGCCGCGGGTCCGACGGCGGCCCGTAGCCCTCGATGACCAGCGGGCAGCCGGTCTTCGCGCCCGCGGCCTCGACGCGACCGGCCAGATCCACGAAAAGCTCGAGCTCCTCAGTGGGCGGCAGGAACACATACGGCAGCCCGTCGCGGACCTCGGCGACCGTCGCGGTGACGGGCAACGTGTCGTCGTCTTCGACTGTGGCGTCGGCGGATTCGGCGTCGGCCAACCCGGGCCGGCGCGCCAGCGGGTCGGCCTCGAACGATGGTCGCGGCGGGCGCCAGCTGATCGCGTCCAGCGGCAAGCGCAGCCCGGCCGGAGAATCGCCGTCCAGCAACACAATTCGGCCCCGGCGCAGCTTCCAGTCGGCACTGGCCCAGCCGGTGTCGTCGTCACGGCGGTGCAGCGGAAGCACATACGCGGCCGGGTCGACGACGGACTCGTCGAGCCTGTCGAGCAGCGCCGCGCGCGCCCCGGGACTGTCGTCCTCCAGATCGTCCTCGGGCACCACCGCATCACCCGCCGGCAGGCGTACTTTGGCGGCCAATCGGGAGAGCGGGTCGTCGTAGGCGGGCCGGACCTGGCTGGCGGGCAGGCCGAGTCCGACCGCGATCTCTTCGAGCACCCGCCGCGCGGCGCCTGGGTCCATGTCGCGGTCGTCGTCTGACCACGGGTCGGCCAGCAGCGCTTCGTCGCGCCACAGCGGCTGTCCGTCGGCGCGCCAGTGCAGCGCAATCTGCCAGCGCGGCAACGGTTCTCCGGGATACCACTTGCCCTGGCCCCATTGCACGAGACCGTTCGGAGCCCACACCTTCTTCAACCGTGCCGCGAGGTCGGCCGCGCGCTGGCGTTTGTGCGGTCCGTCGGCTTCGACGGTCCACTCGTCGTCGACCTGGTTGTCGATCGACACGAACGTCGGCTCTCCGCCGACCGTCAAGCGGACGTCTCCGGCGGCGAGCCGCTCGTCGACCTCGGCGCCGACGTCGCAGATCGTCGCCCACGCCGCGTCGGTGTAGGGCAGCGTGACGCGCGGGTCCTCGTGGATGCGGGTGACCGTGTTGGAGAAGTCCAGCACGGTGTCGCACATTTCGGTGGCGCCGTCGATCGGCGCGGCCGACGACGGGTGCGGGGTGGCCGCCAGCGGAATGTGGCCCTCGCCGGCGAACAGTCCCGACGTCGGGTCCATTCCGATCCAACCGGCGCCGGGGATGTACACCTCGGTCCAGGCGTGCAGGTCGGTGAAGTCGGCCGCCGGTCCGGACGGGCCGTCGAGGGCCTCGACGTCGGACGTCAGCTGCACCAGATAGCCGGAGACGAACCGGGCGGCCAGGCCCAGCTGACGCAGGATCGACACCAGAAGCCAGGCCGAGTCGCGGCACGACCCGATCGCGTTGCGCAGCGTGACGTCGGGTGCCTGCACCCCCGTCTCCATGCGCACGCTGTAGGCGACATCGGCGTTGACGGCGCGGTTCAGCGCGACCAGGAAGTCAATCGTGCGGATTCCCTTCGGCACCTGGAACCGGCTCACCCATTCTCGGACCAGCTCCCCAGGGCCGGAGCCGTCGTCGTCCTCGTCGACCGGCCGCAGATACGGCTGCAGGTCCTCGGCCATCGCTTTGGGGTAGTCGAATGGCGTCGATGTGGGGGCACCTCCCGCTTGCGGGGGACCACTCGGGCGAAGAGCAAATGGCGTCGATGAGCCACTCGGGCGAAGAGCAAATGGCACTGTTTCGGCCCAGTCTTCGATGAAGAAGTCGAATGGGTTGATCACCTTCAAGTCGGCGATCAGGCCGACCGTGATCGTCAGCTGCCGGGTGCGGTTCGGGAAAACCAGCCGGGCCAGGAAGTTGCCGAACGCGTCCTGCTGCCAGTTGATGAAGTGGTCGGCGGGCTCGACGGTCAGCGAGTAGGCCTCGATCGGGGTGCGGGAGTGCGGCGCGGGGCGCAGCCGCACGACGTGCGGGTACACCTCGACCAGCCGGTCGA
>DASWBF010000004.1:0-5151 GCA_036390735.1 Mycobacterium sp.
ACCGGATGAAGGCCCGGTGGCGCGACGACCTCAGCCGCGACGGAAAACCGGCGCGCGCCGTCGACACCCGTGTCGCACGCGGTCAAATCCTTTACGACGCGCCGGAACTGATCATTCCGGTTCTGGTCCCCGACGGCGCGCATGACTATCCCGACAGCGCTCGCACCGCGGCCGAGCACACGATGTTCACCGTCGCGGTCGGTGCCGCCGTGCAGGCGATGCTGGTCGCGCTGGCCGTGCGTGGGGTGGGCAGCTGCTGGGTGGGCTCGACTATCTTCGCCGCCGACGAGGTCCGCGACGAACTCGAGTTGCCCGCACAGTGGGAACCGTTGGGCGCCATCGCAATCGGGTATCCCGACGAGCCGCTCACCCCACGCGAGCCCGCACCGGTGGCTGGGCTACTGGTGCACAGGTGAGTCTCCGCGACTCGGTGATCGCCACGCTGCGAAATTGGCAGCCACCGGATTTCGCGCAGGACACGCTGCGAGAAGCGGTCTTGGCGTTCGTGGTCGCACGCCCGGACGCGTGCCGACGCGAGTGCGAGCCGGGACACATCACCGCCTCGACGCTGCTGTTCGACGATGCCGGCACGCACGCGCTGCTCACGCTTCATCCGCGGCTGGGTCGCTGGGTTCAGCTCGGCGGGCACTGTGAAGACGCCGACACCGACATCGTCGCCGCGGCCCGGCGCGAGGCGGTCGAGGAGTCCGGCGTCGCGGACCTGTCCGTCCAGCCGGAACTGGCCGCCATTCACGTCCACGCCGTCACCTGCTCGCTCGGTGTGCCCACCCGCCACCTCGACCTTCAGTTCGTCGCCCGCGCCCCGGCCGACGCGCGGATCGAGGTCAGCGACGAGTCACTGGACCTGCGCTGGTGGGACCTGGCCGCGATGCCTCATGACACGGATTACGGCCTGGCCCAACTGGTTTCGTACGCGCAACGGCTATGCGGCTGATCAGACGTCCGTCGAGAACCGGATGCCGCCGTCGGGAATCGTGACGCCTGGCCAGACCCGCGCGCCGCGCAGCAGTTCGCAGCGCGCGCCGACGTGAGCGCCGTCGCCGATCACCCCGTCGCGGATCAGCGCGCGCGGGCCGATCCGGGCGCCGAACCCGATGATCGACCGCTCGATCACCGACCCGGCCTCCACCCGCGCCCCGTCGAAGATCACCGCGCCGTCCAGCCGCGCGCCCGGGCCGATCTCCGCACCTCGGCCGACCACCGTGCCGCCGATCAGCAGCGCGCCCGGCGCCACCGCGGCGCCGTCGTGCACCAGCTTCTCCCCGCTGTGGCCGGCGAGCGCCGGTGACGGCGCGATGCCGCGGACAAGGTCGGCGGAGCCGCGGACGAAATCTTCCGGGGTGCCCATGTCGCGCCAGTACGTGGCGTCCACGTAGCCGCACACCCGCAGCCCGTCCGACAACAGCGCCGGGAACACCTCGCGTTCCACCGACACCGGGCGCCCGGTGGGGATGCGGTCGATCAACGGCCGCCGGAACACGTAGCACCCGGCGTTGATCTGGTCAGTCGGCGGATCCTGTGTCTTCTCCAGGAACGCGGTGACCAGCCCGTCGTCGTCGGTCGGCACGCAGCCGAAGGGCCGTGGGTCACCGACCCGCACCAGGTGAAGTGTCACGTCGGCGTCGAGTTGGCGGTGGGTGTCGAGCAGCGCCGACAAGTCCGCCCCGGAGAGCACGTCGCCGTTGAACACCAGCGTGGTGTCGTGCCGCAGTTTGTGCTTGACGTTGGCGATCGCGCCGCCGGTGCCCAGCGGCTCGGTCTCGGTGACGTAGTCGATCTGCAGCCCGAGCTTGCTGCCGTCGCCGAACTCCGATTCGAAGACGCCCGGCTTGTAGGACGTGCCGAGCACCACGTGCTCGATACCGGCCGCCGCGATCCGCGACAGTAGGTGCGTCAGGAACGGAAGCCCCGCGGTCGGCAGCATCGGCTTGGGCGCCGAGAGCGTCAGGGGGCGCAGCCGGGTGCCTTGCCCGCCGACGAGGACGACGGCGTCTACCCCCCATCGCTTCGCTCCACCCCCTGGAACGTCGACCCGCGACGGGTCGATCGGAGCGTCTGTCACCTCAGTCCTTTCGCCAGCTCGCGCCGAGCCCTTTGCTCTTCGCGACGAGCGCTCATCGCCGAGCGGCGCACCGCCAGCGATAATCGCACCGCGAGCGCGGCCCGCATCGCCCACCGCAGCGGCGCCTGCCACCACCGATCGTGCCGGTCGGCAAGGTAAATGTAGGTGCTCGCGTGGTGGGCCGCGAGGTTACGGCCAGGATCGCGGCCGGTGGCATGGCCCTTGTCGTGCAAGATCTCCGCCGCCGGCGCGTAGACGTTCTGCCAGCCGGCCCGGCCCATCCGGTCGCCGAGGTCGACGTCTTCCATATACATGAAGTACCGCTCGTCGAACCCGTGCACCTCGTCGAATGCGGCCTTGCGCACCAACAGGCACGACCCCGACAGCCACCCGACCGGCCGCTCGCTGGGATGCACCCGGTCCTGCCGGTACTCGGCGGTCCACGGGTTGTTGCGCCAGAACGGGCCGACCACGGCGTGCAGGCCGCCGCGGATCAGGCTTGGCAGGTGGCGCGCCGACGGATATACCGAGCCGTCCGGATCGCGGATCAGCGGCCCCAGCGTGCCAGCGCGGGGCCATCGGCCGGCCGCCTCGAGTAACAGGTCGATGCTCGCAGGCCCCCACTGCACGTCAGGGTTGGCGACAATGAATAAGTCTGTCTCCGGCCCCATTTCGGCGACCGCGCGGTTGACGGCCGCGCCGTACCCGATGTTGGCGCCGGTGTGCAGCAGCCGGGTGTTGGGATGGTCAGCCAGCGCGGCCTCGGGGCTGCCGTCGGTTGAGCCGTTGTCGGCCATCACGACGCTCACTGGCCGGTCGGTGGCTTGCGCCAGCGTGGCCAAGAACCGGTGCAGGTGTAGCCCGGGTGAGTACGTCACCGTTATCACGGTCAGTTCGTCACTCACGGCGTAGAGGGTAACGGTTCGGCGGTGGCGCGACCGTCGTCAGCTTCCGCCGGCCTCACGCAAGGCCGCGGCCAGCGCGTCGCGCCATGGCCGCAGTGGCGTCAACCCGGCCGCCGCCGACAGCCGCGGCGACAGCGCGGAGTAGCTCGGCCGCGGTGCCGGGCGGGGATGACGATCGCTGGTCACCGGCCGAATCCGCTGCGGGTCGGCGCCGAGGGCCGCGAACACTGCCCTGGCTTGCTCGAATCGGCTGACGGCGCCGGCGTTGGCGGCGTGCAGCAGCGCCGCGGTGATCCCGCCCGTGACGATCTGCAGCAGTGCGCCGACCAGATCGCCGACGAACGTGGGTGATCCGATCTGGTCGGATACCACGTCGATCGGCCCGTCGTCGGCGGCGCGCCCCGCGATGGCGGCGACGAAGTCACTGCCGACGCCTGTGTAGACCCATGCCGTGCGGACAACTTGAGCGTCGGGCAGCTCGGCGTGCACCGCCCGCTCGCCGGCGAGCTTGCTCTGTCCGTACACCGACAGCGGCTCGGGGCGGTCGTCGAGGTCGTACGGGAGGGGCACGTCGTCGAAGTGGCCGCTGAACACGTAGTCGGTGGACAGATGGATCAGCCGGGCTCCGGCGCGGGCGCAGGTCCGCGCGACGTTCCCCGCGCCCAGGGCGTTCACTGCGTTCGCGGCGTCCGGATTCGCCTCGGCGGCGTCCACGGCCGTATAGGCCGCGCAGTTGACCACCATGTCGCCTGCTTCGACGATTCCCTCGCCCTCGGCGGGGTCCGTGATGTCCCACTCACCCGAGCTCAGCGCCACTACGTCGTAGCCGAGGCGCGCAGCCTCGGCGCTCAGCCGGCGCCCGACCTGTCCTCGGGCGCCGGTGATAACGATTCGGTCCCCCATGGTCTTCGAGTCTGGCACGCCGGGCTCGGCTACGGCATTCCGGGCGTTTCCGCCAGTAGCCTGGTCGCAGCTACCGAACTGAATGGGGTCCCTTCGTGCCTGCTGTGCCTACCGCCGGCCCAGCCGCGAGCGCGCGGCGTGGTGTGCGTGTGGTCTGCACCCTTGTGGCGGTCGCGATCGTGTTGGCCACCGGCCTGGCTTGGAGCAAGATCAAATCGCTGGAGGACGGCATCCGTCACATCAGCTCGCCGCTGCTGGGCACGGGTGGCGAGGACGGCGCGATCGACATTCTGCTGGTCGGAATGGACAGCCGCACCGACGCGCACGGCAACCCACTGAGCGAGGAGGAACTCGCCCAGCTGCATGCCGGTGACGACGTGTCCACCAACACCGACACCATCATCCTGGTGCGGATCCCCAACAACGGGAAGTCTGCGACGGCCATCTCGATCCCCCGCGACTCCTATGTTCAGGCGCCCGGACTGGGCAAGACGAAGATCAACGGCGTCTACGGGCAGGTCAAGGAGGACAAGCGGATACAGCTCGTCGAGTCGGGGGTGAGCGACGCGCAGGCCGAGTCGGAATCAACCGAGGCGGGCCGGGAGGTGCTGATCAAGACCGTCGCCGACCTGACCGGCGTCACCGTGGACCACTACGCGGAGATCGGGTTGCTGGGCTTCGCGTTAATCACCGACGCCATAGGCGGCGTCGACGTGTGCTTGAAAGATGAGGTGTACGAACCCCTTTCCGGCGCTGACTTCCCCGCGGGCTGGCAGCGGCTGGACGGCCCGCAGGCGCTGAGCTTCGTGCGGCAACGCCACGAACTGCCGCGTGGCGACCTCGACCGGGTGGTGCGTCAACAGGTCGTGATGGCATCGCTTGCCCACCAAGTGATTTCGGGCAAGACGCTGTCCAGCCCCTCCGCACTGAACTCCCTGCAAAACGCAATCCAGCGTTCGGTGGTGCTGTCCGACGGCTGGGACATCATGGATTTCATCAAGGAACTTGAAAAGCTGTCCGCGGGCAACGTTGCGTTCGCCACCATCCCGGTGCTTGACGAGTCGGGCTGGAGCGACGACGGCATGCAGAGCGTGGTGCGGGTGGACCAGCACCAGGTCCAGGAGTGGGTCGGGGGCCTGCTGGAAGACCAGGCCCAGGGCAAGACCGAGGAACTGGCCTACACGCCGGCCAAGACCACCGCCAACGTGGTCAACGACACCGACATCAACGGGCTGGCCGCGTCGGTGTCAGAGGTGTTGA
>DASWBF010000005.1:0-3665 GCA_036390735.1 Mycobacterium sp.
CGCATCCGCGTCGTGGACTACCTTGAGCATGGGCGTATCCTCCCGAACCAGCGCGCCAACGCCGGCTCTTGATCAGAACAACAGGACTTTCAGATCATCCTCGGGAAGGTGCGCCCACTTACGCCGCCTCGCCGAGGCTCATCCACAGGTTCTGATCATTGCTCGTCATCAAGCTTGACGACGGTGTGGGTGTGAGAACGGCCCCGCTCGGCGTGGTGAGCGGGGCCGTTGTGACGGCACAGTCAACTTGAGCAATTCGAGGGCGATTTTCGCCGGTTCGCCTCCGCGATTCACCAGGTCGCGTGTGACGTATGAGGCCTTATGTGGTTAGCAGAACGTCCACACGACCTCAAGTTGACAGTGCCAATCGGTGACCATTGCCACCTGATCTTCTGCGAAGGTCGTCCTACGGTCATGCGTGAAGCTGCCAATTCGACAGAAACAGGGGAACGAAATGTCCGGCTCCGAAACTCATCGTGGCATTTTGGTCGGCGTCGACCGATCAGCGTCGTCGATGGCGGCGGTCGACTGGGCGGCTCGCGATGCTGCGATGCGCAATGTTGCGCTAACACTCATGCACGTCGTCGCACCGGTCGTGCCGGCGGTTGCGCCGTGGCCGGAGATTCCGATTCCTCAAGACTATTTCGAGCGGCAGGACGACAAAGCGAGGCGAATTCTCGAAGACGCGCGCAGGGCGGTCGCCGACAGCACCGCCGACCATGGCCCGCCGTTCGTGCACAGCGTGGTGCTACATGGCCCGACCGTTTCCACGCTCGTCAATCAGTCCAAGAATGCGGACATGGTGGTCGTGGGATGCCGGGGCGAAGGCGCGTTTAGTCGGGTCCTGTTCGGCTCGGTCAGCACCGGCCTTGTGAACTATGCGCATTGCCCGGTCGCGGTCGTCCATGATGAGGCCCCGCCGCCCGCGCAGGCACCGGTGCTGGTGGGAATCGACGGTTCGCCCGCATCGGAACTGGCCACGGAGATCGCCTTTGACGAGGCCTTCCGCCGGGG
Source organism: Mycobacterium sp. (assembly GCA_036390735.1). Classification (GTDB taxonomy): domain Bacteria; phylum Actinomycetota; class Actinomycetes; order Mycobacteriales; family Mycobacteriaceae; genus Mycobacterium. The sequence goes on from DASWBF010000005.1 coordinate 1,015, forward strand.
TGTGGACTTGGTGGCACTGCATGCCTGGTCGGATGTCAGCATGCCGGACGTGCCAGGTCTGGATCTCGCGACGATGGAAGTGCAGGCACAAGAGGCGCTGGCCGAGTGGCTCGCCGGATGGCAGGAGCGCTACCCCGATGTCACGGTGCAACGTGTGGTGGTGTGCGATCAGCCGGCTCGTCAACTTGTCGAGCACTCGGAGTCCGCACAACTCGTCGTCGTCGGCAGTAACGGTCGCGGCGGATTCGCCGGCATGCTGCTGGGCTCGGTGAGCACGGCCGTCGCGCATGCGGCGCGGACGGTGGTGATCGTCGCCCGCGAGTCATAGCGGCGCATGCGGGCATCACGCTGACCCGAGCTGGGGCGGATGTGCTGACGGCCGCGCACTCCTATCAGGGGTGCGCACGTCACAGGTCGATACCATAGTCGAGGCCGTGCTCGCGGGTGCGGTGGTGCTGGTCGATCCAACGTTGCCGCCGCGCCATCAACTCGTCCACTTTGCTCACCCTGCCGACTTCGGCAACCTTGATTGTCACCACCGAAGACTTGGTGGGGCCGTGGGCCAGGACGCGATCCACTAACCCGAAGTTACGACTGCCGGGGCAGTGAATTCTTGGGTTGACCTGGGGATTCGCTGGTGTGGGTGGGGTGCTGTTTTGGCTACGCGGCGATGGTTAGGGGGATCGGGGTGTTGAGGAGGTCGAAGGCGCGGCGTTGGTCGGGGGTGGGGTCGGTGAGTTTGTCGATCTCGATGTTGGAGTGGTGGTAGCGGATTCGGTCGCGGGTGAGGGTGGCCAGGTGGTCGAGTAGGCCGCGGAAGCTGCGTAGCGGGTTGGCGTTGGAGTCCTGTTTGCGGGCGGCCTTCGTGTCCGCGTGGGGGGAACGCCGTGCGGGCGTGACGGGGTTGTCCCGGTGGGGTGGGTGTTCGTCGGTGAACGTCAGCGGTGCCCAGGCCTTGCGTAGGTGCCAGATCAGGTAGCAGGCGAGCAGGCAGATCAGCACGTGCGCGGTGACGCGGTCGTCGAGGCGGTGGTGGATCGGGCGCAGGTCCAGGTCGTCGGTCTTGATGATGCGGAAGTCGCGTTCGACGTTGGCGAGGTTCTTGTAGCTTTCGACGATCCCGGCGGGGTCGAGGGTGTCGGCGTCGACGCTGGTGCGCAACACGTAGATGCCGTCCAGGCGGGCTTCGGCGTCGATGCGGGCGGTGTCGCGACGGTAGGTGAAGGTGGTGTCGGTGATGTCGCGCCGGAAGTGCTTACCCATGTTGTATTTCCCGATCGTCTTGCCGACGGTTTCACCGATCTTGCCGGCGCCGTGCAGAGTGCCTGCGGTGACCCGGGCGGCGATGCGGGCGAGGTCTTTCTCGGTCGCGGCCAGCATGTCGTGGCGTTTGCGGGCGCGTTCGGCGGCCAGCGCCGGGTTGCGGCAGGCGATCAACCGTTCGCCGGGGTAGTCGGGGTGGGTGATCTCGGCTAGGTCCTGGGTATCGAACAGGCTCATCTGCAGCGGCCCGTCGTCGGCGGCGAGTTTGGCGATCGCGGGTGCGCGCAGCGCGGTGATCCACCCGAAATCGGTTCCGGCATCGTTGAGTTCGCGCAGCGCGTCAATGCGGGCGGAGGTGATCATGCCGCGGTCGCCCACCAGCACCAGCCGCCGGATGCCCAGCTTGTCGCGGATCACGGTGACGATCTCGGTGAACGCGACCGGGTCGGCGGTGTTGCCCGCAAATACGCGCACCGCGACCGGTCGGCCGGCCGGGTCGGTGAGCACCCCGTATTCGATCTGCTCGCAGCCCTTCTTCGCGTCGCGGGAGTAGCCGCGCGCGGCCAGCGCGCAGCATCGGCCGGTCACCCACGAGCTGGTCAGATCGAACAGCGCCATCCGGCCCGGATTCACATCCGGGCCGAGATGTTTGGCCGCGAGCTTCTTTTCGATCGTGTCCTGCCGGCCGGCCAGCCAGTCCATCGCGGCGTAGATCTCGTCGGTGGACGCGCCGGCCACGCCGAGATCGGTGCCGAGAGTGGTGTCGGGCCACCAAGCCAGCGTGGACAGCTTCGACCTCGGCCGCACGACCCGCGAGATGATCAACGCGACAACGATATCCCGTTTCCTGCCCACCGGACCCACCAACGCGGGCAGCCCCAATTCGCGCGCCATCGCCGCGACCGCGGCCACATGCCCGTGCGGCAGCGACCGGGCGATGCTGAACTCGCCGCCGGCCGGCGCCAACGTCTGGCCCTTCAGCGTCGCCTCCAGCGCGGCGACCGCCTCCCCGGGCAGGTTCGACAGGTTCGCCAGCGTCTCGTGCTTCACCTTGTCGCCGTCGCGGTAGGTGCGCCGCAACAGCACCGACTCGTAGACCCGCTCCTGCCCGGACGTCGTCACATAACGACTCTTGTTCCGGGCTACGTGCATCGCACCCTTGTATGTCGCCATACCCGAATTCTACCGTGATCCCGGCGTAAACCACCTCAACGACACACCAATTCAGTGGCTACACTCCCAGACCCGGATACCCGCCGATTCCCCAGGTCCGCTACACAATCTCCGCTGAAAACAGTCGCAACTTCGGCCTAGCCAGCAGGGCTCCGGCGTTGTTGACTTGCGACGCCGTGACCTGCGATGACGGACTTGGGTGACACGGCGTTTCG
>DASWBF010000006.1:0-2485 GCA_036390735.1 Mycobacterium sp.
TCCGTTCGGGTTGCTCTGGGTCGCGGTCGACCGTCAGCGCCGGTCGCTGCACGACATTGTGTTCGGCAGCAGGGTGATCTACGCGCGACCCTGATCGCGGTAGCGTGAGCCGGTGACCACGCCGCTCGCCCGTACCGGCGAGGACGGTCGGCACCTCGACACCTGCCCGCTGTGACAATGTGCCGTCGCTGGTGAAGGGCCGCGACCGGTGCACACTGCTGTTGCGGTTGGTGAAGTCGTTCTCCGGCCCCCCGGAGCCAGGGTCCAGATACGACGGCCCCGGGCCAGCCTCGCCGATCCAGCCGGCGTTCGCCTGGGGCGAGATGGTGTAGCCGATGTGCTGCAACGTGTACAGGACGTTCTGAGCGCAGTGCTTGACGCCGTCCTCGTTGCCGGTGATCAGACAGCCGCCGACGCGTCCGTAGTATAGGTACTGCCCCCATCACAGAGCTGTTGTCGCCCAACCAAATCGGCCCGGCCAACACGAGAATGTCCAACGCAAGGACCTTCTCGAAGATCATCGGCCAGTCATCGGTAGCCCACCCGTGGTCACGCATGTCGGGCCATACCCCGGTGGCGACGTCGTGGTCGACCGCGCGGATCACCTCGACCTCGGCGCCGTACTTTTCCATGATCTGGCGCTGATGTCGATCAGACCCTGAGTGTTGCTCAACTCCGGTGAGCGCTTGAGCGTGCAGTTGATGAAGAGCGCGCGCAGGCCGGTGAAATCCAACTGTCGATCGTTCACGCAAGGTATGTGTCGTCGTCCAGCCCAAGCGTTACACCGATGGCGCCGTCTTGCGTTCGTGTAACGCCGCGGGATCGCGAACACACCGACATGTATCAGCCGCAGCAGCGGCCCGTGAAGTTCCACCTGAAAGGCGCAAAACAATGAGGAAGATGACCTTCACCGGACTGATCGCCAGCGGACTCACCGCGCTTGTCGTCGGATTTGCGGCACCCGCGCAGGCCGCTCCAGCCAGCCCGGACAACGCACAACAAGCGATCAACTCCCTGATGGCCAACGGCTATCGGGTGATCATCAACAAGCTCAGCGACGTCCCGCTGGACCAGGCGATGGTGGTGGCGGTGCGGCCCGGGCGCCAGATCACTCAGCGGGTCACCGACAGTGGTGGCGATTCGATCGACAAGGTGCTCTACACCACGGTCTACGTCGACGTGCAGTAGCCGCGTACCGAAAACACTTGTGACAAACCTACTTTCGGCGGCTAGGCCTTGATGCGGATCACGCCCGGCTTCCACAGCCCGCTGCGGGTGGCGGTGCCGAGGTCAAGTGTCGCGGGCGTGGCGTCGACGATCGTGTCGAACTTGCGCAGCGACCCCCAGTCCCTGCCCCAGTCGTCCGACAGATACGTCGCCATCACGTGCGCACGCAGCAGCAGGTCGGTGATGCCGAGCAGGCCGCCGTTGCGGCCGTCCTCCCAGGTGTCGGTGTCCTGCTTCTTGGCGGTGTAGTCCGGGGTGATGCGGAACGCGGGAACCTCGGTGACGCCGAGGTTGTGGTACATCGGCCGCTGGCACGGGAATGCCAGGCCCACGGCCCAGTCCATCAACACCGGCTGTGACGAGCCGACGTACTCCTGCACCGATCGCACCTCCGGCACGCGCGGCGGCGTGACGGCGACCCAGTCGCCAGGCGTCAACGACAGATCCTCCGCGACGACCCGCACCGCGACCGTGTCGCCCGGGATGTCGGACCGCGCGAACCGCAGGTTGCGCCACGACGGAGTCGGCCCGAGGTCGTAGGGCACCAGCCGGCCGGCCGGCGCAAGCGCGCCGTCGGGGCCGCGTCGCGCGAACTCCAACTCCACTGTCTGGCTCTCGACGTACCCGTTCAGCACGCTCTTACCGGTGATCGTTCCGGCGGCAGTGATCACGACCAACGGGTGTCCGTCATCGGGCGGCGGAAGCTCGTACCACGCCGACGTGAGCCTGCTCTGCTGTTGAGGCCCGTCGACCCAGCTGCCGGCCACCGGTGTCCGGGCCGGTTCCAGCCCATACGGGAGCGGCACCGTCGACCCGTTGATGCCCGGCTGGGCGAGCTTCGTCGGTGCGTCCCAGTCGTAGTCGGTGCCCGGCTGCGGCAGGTTCATGTGAAGTGCCTCGGCCACAATGTGTTCCGGCACGCCATTCGGAGTGAATCCGACCGGCTTGACCCCGCCCAGCGGGCCCAGCGGCCCGTAGTTGCCGGGCACAGGCCGCAAGAAGCCGTTGTTGGGGTCGGGTTCGACGAGCACGTCGGCGGCCAGGCCGCACCCGCCGACGAATACGCGCAAGTTCGCGGCCGCATTGGAATACGTCGGATACTGCCGCACCACACCAAGCATCATCGAGCCCACGAACACCACCACCATGAAGCTGGCCGCTGCCGGGATCGGGGCCGCGGTCAACACCCGCGCGATCCGACCTTCCCCATGATCACGCGACACGAAGTGAAGCCACAGGGTATACAGGGCGGTGACGG
>DASWBF010000007.1:0-3624 GCA_036390735.1 Mycobacterium sp.
CCTACGCGCAACCATTGCTCAACGAGGACTACTGATTCGGCGAAGCGAGAGAGCTTCCGCCGGACGGTGCGCCGCCATCAGATTCCGCAAGACTTCCACACTCCGGGGCCCGGTTCCAAGCTTTCTACCAGCTAGTCCACAGAAACTTTGGCTTCGAACGGCACCTAAATTTCGGGTGGGCAATTCTGCTGAAACGCCCCCCGGCCGGGCCGCATCGACCATGTCGGTCATTGTTGCGGGACGTCGTTGCACTGGAGGGCCGCCGCGGTGGCCGGCAGACGTTGTTTGAAAGCGGAACTCGACCACGTCGCCGAACAACCTCACCGCTCGACTAGCAAGGGAGCACCCACGTTCCGACTGACAGCGACGAGGCGCTTGTCGCGAGTCCACAATTTGGCTCCTGGCACCAACGAGACCGAACCAAGCAGATGCGCGTCGACGGCGCTCAGCCCCTGACCCCAAAGGCGCCTTTTCTCAACAAGATTCAGAACCTCATCGTGCGTCAGGTCCGGGAACACGCCGAGGTGGCCAAGTAGCTCGAGAACGTCGCCGCGCTGCTTGATCGACCCCAGAGCCAGCTCCTCGATAACGAGCGGGTGACAACCAACCTCGTCTCGCCCAAGCAACTCGACAAGCGCGGATTCCGCCGAATGAAGGTGATCGATCCATACCGACGTGTCGACCAGGATCATTCGCTGCGACCGCGTCGTCGCGGCGCTGCCGTCGCAGACGGATCCGAACCGCCGAGCGCAGCAAGCCGTCGCGCGCTCTCGACACGGATCAATGTTTCGAGACCTTCGCGCACCAGTGCAGACTTCTCCCGTATGCCGGTCAGATCAGACGCGCGATCGACGAGTGCGTCGTCAAGTGTGATCGTTGTTCTCACGATAACCTCGCATATGATTTCGCATCAATTGATGATGCTTCTGATGCTACCTTACTTGTTGGGACGTGCGGTTGTCGGTCATCGATCGAGCTGGCCGGCTGGGAATGTCCGGCCACGACGGCGCGCTACCTCGCTGGTTTAGTCGTTGCTCCATGTCGGAACTCGACCACGTCACCGTCGGCCATCACGTAGTCCTTGCCCTCCATCCGGACCTTGCCGGCCGCTCTGGCGGAGGCCATCGAGCCGGCGGTGATGAGGTCGTCGTACGACACCACCTCGGCCTTGATGAAGCCCTTCTCGAAGTCGCTGTGGATCACGCCGGCGGCCTTCGGCGCGGTGTCACCCTGGTGAATCACCCACGCCCGCGCCTCTTTTGGGCCCGCAGTCAGAAACGTCTGCAGCCGCAGCGTGTGAAAACCCGCTCGCGCCAACGCATCCAGGCCGCGCTCGTTCTGACCGATCGACGCCAGCAGCTCGGCGGCCGACTCGTCGTCGAGCTCCAGCAGCTCCGCCTCGATCTTGGCGTCCAGGAACACCGCATCGGCGGGCGCGACGAGTTCGCGCAGCGCCGCCACGCGCTCAGAATCGGTCAGCACGGCCTCGTCGGCGTTGAAGACGTACAGGAACGGCTTCGTCGTCAACAAGTTCAGCTCGCGCAACAACGATGCGTCCAAACCCGACGCGAACAACGTTGTCCCCTCGTTCAGCACCTTCTCGGCCGCCTGGGCCGCCTCGAGCAGCGGCCGCCGGTCCTTGTGGGTGCGCGCTTCTTTCTCCAGCCGGGGCAGCGCGCGCTCCAGCGTCTGCAGGTCTGCCAGGATCAGCTCGGTCTCGACGACCTCGATGTCGGACTTCGGGTCCACCTCGCCTGCGACGTGCGCGACATCGTCGTCGGAGAACACCCGCACGACCTGACAGATCGCATCGCACTCACGAATGTTGGCAAGGAACTTGTTGCCCAGGCCGGCTCCCTCGGATGCGCCTCTGACCAGACCGGCGATGTCGACGAATGTCACCGGCGCTTCGACGATGCGGGCGGAGTCGAATATCTCGGCCAGCTTCTCAAGGCGCGGATCGGGCAGCGGCACCACGCCCTCGTTGGGCTCGATTGTGGCGAACGGGTAGTTCGCAGCCAGCACGTTGTTACGCGTCAGCGCGTTGAACAGCGTCGACTTGCCGACGTTCGGCAGACCCACGATCCCCAGGTTCAGACTCACAGGGTCCACAGTCTAAGCAAGTGCGACATGCGGACCCGGGCGTGCTTGACAGCGGAGTTTGCGGTCGAACCGGTACGGTCTACGTGTGTCTGCACAGCGGGACGGGGCGGCCGTGAGCGCGCAGCGCCGGTCCGTGCATCCGAATGTGCCGGGTGTGCCGTGGTGGGGCGCCGTAATGATCGCCGTCACAGCGACCTCCGTGGGGTTTGCGTTCGACGCCGGCGGCGGCAAGGAACTCACACACGTGTTCGCTGCGCTCTACGCGATCGGCTGCATCGCTGCGGTCTTGGCGGTCCGGCAGTCCGACATTTTCACGACCGTCGTGCAACCGCCGATGATTCTGTTCGCCAGCGTGCCCGGCGCCTACTTCCTGTTCCACGGCGCCCAGGTCAACGACCTCAAGGACATCGTCATCAACTGCGCCTATCCGCTGATCGAGCGGTTCCCGCTGATGTTGTTCACCTCGGGCGCCGTGCTGTTGATCGGGTTGGCCCGGTGGTTCGTCGGCGGCCGGGCGGTGGACACGCAGCCTGCCAAGGCCACCGCTGGTTCGACGGGAATCGCGGCGAAGTTCGCCGGTATTTTCTCGCGGTCGGATGCCGACGAGGATGACGACCAGAAGGAACGGGCCCCGAAGCGCCGCCACGCAGTCAACCGGCCTAAGTCGACTCGCACGGCACAACCCGCACGGAACGGTAAGCGCGCGGAGCCGACGCGCGCCCGTCGTGCCCGTCCGCCGGGTGAGGACGACCTGGAGCCCCGCCGCCGGAGCCGCACTACTCCGAGCAGGCAATCCGACGAAGACTTCCCACGCCGACGGTCGTCGGCCCACTCGGCGCGCAACCCGTACGAGCGTCGCGAACCATACGAACGCCGTGCGCCCCACGATCGTCGCAGCCGATACGACTCCTACGATCCGATCGAGGCCGACGAAGTGCCGGCGCGCCGGCATTCGGGAACCAACGGGGCCGCGGCATCCAACGCCACACACCATCCGATCTCCCGGGTGCGCTACCGCGGCAGCCCCACCGATACCGACAACTGGGAGCGCCCGGCCCGCTCCCGCACGCGCTCAGATTCGGACAGCTGGGAATACGACATCTAACTCGTTATCCCGCCGGAGGTGACCACGGTGTCCTCCCAAATAGCGATATCGCATATGCTATCGCGTTCGAAAGATCATGTATCCCATGGAAATTGGTGCACGGGTGCGCTGTGTGACTCGCGAGCGGCTTGGCTAGCCGCGGCGGAACGGGCGGATTTCTCGCGGCAGCGCGAACACCAGCGTCTCGTTGGCGGTGGTCACGGGCTGCACCACGTCGAAGCCCAGCTCGGCCAGTCGCTCCAACACTCCGCGCACCAACACCTCGGGCACCGACGCGCCCGACGTGACGCCGATGGTCGTGACGCCGCCGAGCCACGCCGGATCGATGTCGTCGGCGTAGTCGACCAGATGGGCGGCGTGCGCGCCCGCACCGAGCGCAACCTCGACCAGCCGCACCGAGTTCGACGAATTACGGG
>DASWBF010000008.1:0-7797 GCA_036390735.1 Mycobacterium sp.
GCAGTGCGGGGAATCGGGTCGATACCACGTCGTGCTCCATTCCGTCGGCTTGTCCTGCATCCTGGCGGTCGACGTGACGTGAAACCCGGGACGAAGGTCCCCACGATTGACTTCCCGTCACAGTAGCCGCCGAGACTTCCCCGTCAGAGTAGCCGCCGCTGGCGATCATCCGGGCTCGAGTGTGTACCGCGTCACCGACATTCGGAACCGGCTCAAGGAGAACGACATGCCTCGGTCCGTTGCCGCCAAGCAGCCAAACCACCGGTCGGGACACCGTGGCCAGGATGTCCAGCGGCGTGGCCACTGTTGAGCGGCACTCGGTATGGGGTCCGCAGCGTCACTGTGGTCATCTGCCACGACGGATTCACCCTGCACGATCTCGTCTCCTAGAGCGTGTTGCGCCGTAGTTCGTACGTGCGATCTCCCACTCGTAGTTCGAAGTCCTTCACTACTGCGCTGTTGAACACCGATCCAGGAGTGCTCAGCCGCAGCCCTTCGTACACGCATGCTTTCGCTAGGTCGAACCGATTCTGGGCCAACTCTGCTACCACGTCGTGTCGCCAAGCAGCGTTCGACGGGTGCAACATATGCCAGAGGACCGCAAGGATTGCAGTTCTCACCGTGTCTAGCCCAGCAAGAAAGCACGTCACGATGTCGTCCCGCGTGCTCTCGGCGGAAATGCCTGCCTCGCGGTTCAACTCCTGGCCACAAAACCGCTGGTCACAGCCCAACACGTCGCGACGCTAGGGGAACTTCGGGCTAGTTCCGGCCACGCGTTGTTGGCGGGGATCCGGCGCGCGGCGTCGATGAGTGCGGCGTGGCCGCGCAGTTCGAAGTCGTCCAGCGCAGCGCGCAGTTCGAACACGGTGGCGGGCGAGGGCGGCGGTGATGTCGGCTCGGCGGGCCTCTGGGTCGGTGTGGGTGCGAGCGCGCAGCCGCAGCGGTTTAGCGTCGTAGAAGTGCATCCCGGCGTCTTCTGCCAGCCGCAGAGCAGGGCGCGGGCCTGCTCGGTGTTCGCGGTGGTCGCCGGCCGTTGGCTCACTGCAACGGGCACGGGGCCGCGGCGTGGATGCGCTGCGGTGACGGCGGATCGCGGTCAAGCCGGAAAGCGGGTCGGATCGGCCGGGGGCACAAGTTGCCGCCGCAATTGGGACAGATACCCATTAAGTGGCCGTCGACGCAGCGACGGCAGAAGGTGCACTCGTAAGTGCAAATCATCGCCTCCGTCGACGCGGGCGGAAGATCGACGTCGCAACATTCGCAGTTGGGGCGCAGCTCGAGCACACCCCAGGTCTACCTGACGATGACCGCCGGCACACACCGGCCGTCGTGTCAGCATTCGTAGGATTTTGCGCCGGTCACACGGTCGGGCGCTGTCGGCAAGTGCCGCTGACGTACGCCAGCCGGATGCGAGGACTGATTCTGCTGCTGCGGCGTCCGCCACGATGCTTCGCCGCGCAGCCGGACAGCGCTCATCTCTTGTCGAGGTTCCACATCCGGCAATGTTCGGAACGCATTGGTGTGTAGACAGTTTCGCGCGTTTGGCTGGCGGAGTGGACGTATTCCGAACGTGCGCTACTGCTTCAGCGGGTGTGCGTGTCTCAGCGCGTGGCTACCGGGCTTTGTCTCAGATTCGTGGCGGCGGGCTCGCAGTTTGTGCAACTCGGTGAGCGCCAGGGCCGGAGCGGCCAGCGCGGAGGCGCCCCGCCGTCGTCACGCGTTGCGCTCGCGCAGCACCTTCTGTCGATCTTGCCGACGCTCGTCTTCGGGATTTCGGCGACGAAGGCGATGCGGTCGATCTCGGGCACCGCGTACTTGCTGATGCGGTTTGATTCGACCAGAGCGAGCAGGTGGGCGCGGACCGCGTCTGCGTCGACCTTCGCGTCGGACTTACGGACGACGAACGCCATCGGCCGTTCCCCCCACTTCTCGTCCTTGACGCCGATGACCGCGGCTTCCTGCACCCCGCCACGCCGCCGATCAGCGACTCGAGCCCGATGGACGACACCCACTCGCCGCCGGTCTTGATGACGTCCTTGATGCGGTCGACGATCTGCACCGAGCCGTCCGCAAACATGACCGCGACGTCCTGGGTGTGCAGGTAGCCGCCGGCCCACAGCTCCTCGGTGGCCTGCGGCTTATTGGAGTAGCCCTGGGTGCTGAAGGGCGAGCGCAGCACGATCTCACCTTGTGCCTTGCCGTCGCGCGGCACGTCGCGCATCTCGGCGTCAACGACCCGGAGGTCGACGAAGGGCACCGGCCGCCCGGTGCGCGAGCGGCGCCGCACGTCGTCGTCGGCGTCGGCCGGCGTGACACCGGGCGGAATCTGTGCGAGCGTGACGACCGGACCGGTCTCGGAAATGCCGGAGCCGGCGAAGACGTCGATGCCCTTGTCGGGCGGCCCTGCACAACGCGGGCGGGAGCGCCGCACCGCCGATGATCACCGTCCAGTCGGCCAGATCCTGCTTGGACGCCTCGGCCTCCTGCAGCAGCATCTGCAGAATGGTCGGGACGCAGTGGCGACACCGTGACCTTGTCCGACTCTTTCAGCTTGAGCAGGTCCTCGGGAAGGTAGCGGCCCGGCAGCACGGTTCAGTCCGAGCGTGACCGCGATGAACGGGAAGCCCCATGCGAGCGCATGGAACATCGGCGTGAGCGGCATGTAGACGTCCTCGCGATGGATACGCTGCCCAGCGCGCGGCGCGCACAACGTCATCGCGGTCGCCATGGTGTGCAGCACGATCTGGCGATGGCTGCAGTAGACGCCCTTCGGATCGCCGGTCGTGCCACTGGTGTAAAAGGTGGCGGCCTCGGTGTTCTCGTTGAAGTCGCCGAATTCGAAGTCGGGTGACGCCTGCCCGACGAGCGCCTCATATTCTCCCGCGACCGGCAGCGTGTTCGCCGGTACCGCCTGGCCGTCGGCGAGCACGACCACCTCGCGCACACTCGTCAGCTCGTCCTTGATGGCCTCGAGCATCGGCACGAAATCGGCGTGCACGAGCACGATCTCGGCTTCTGAATCGTTGAGAGTGTAGGCAATCTGGTGTGGCGCGAGCCGCACGTTCACCGTGAACAGCGTTGCCCCCATCATCGGGATCGCGAAGTAGCTCTCCAGGTATCGGTGGCTGTCCCAGTCCATCACCGCGACGGTCGCCCCGTGCCGCACGCCCAGGCCCTCCAGAGCCGAGGCGAGCTAGTCACGCCGAGTTCTGCATCAGGGTTGCGATTTTTCGAGATTCACAGCCCTGGCGCAGATTTCGGTGAGCTAGGCGGCGCTGTAGAGCAAGGCAGCCTTACGGGTCGCGGGGCAGGCTTAGCAGCCGCTCGGCGATGATGTTCAGCTGCACCTCGGAGGTGCCGCCGTAGATCGTCGTCGCGCGGCTGAACAGCAAGTACTCGGCCCACTTGCCCGGCAGCGAACCCGGATCGCCGATCGCGCCGTCGGTGCCGAACGAGGCCACCCCGAACTCGGCGTAACCCTGACCGGTACGCATCGACAGCAGCTTCGACACCGCGGCCGCCGGCATCGCGTCGAAGCCGGCGAGCGTCAGCAACGTCGAGCGCAGGTTGAGCACTTTGGCCGCATGACCCTCCGCGATCAGCCGGCCCGCCCGGTTCTGCGCCACCTGGTCGAAGTGGCCGTCGCGCAGGAACTCGACCAGCCCGTCGAGGGTGGCCAAGAACGGCGCCTCGCTGCTGCCGATCGAAACCCGTTCCGCGGTCAGCGTGTTGCGGCTGACCTCCCAGCCGCGGTTCACCTCACCGAGCACCAGCTCGTCTGGTACGAACACGTCGTCGATGAACACCGTGTTGAACATCGCGTTGCCGGTCAGCTCGCGCAGTGGCCGCACCTCGATACCGTCGCTGGACATGTCGAGCAGAAAGTACGTGATGCCGTTGTGTTTTGGCGCCGACGGGTCGGTGCGCGCCAACAGCGCGCCCCACTGCGATACCTGCGCGGCCGTCGTCCAAATCTTCTGGCCGGTGATCCGCCACCCGCCGTCGACCTTGGTGGCCTTCGTGGTCAGGCTCGCCAGGTCCGAGCCCGCGCCCGGCTCGGAAAACAGTTGGCACCAGATCAATTCGCCGCGGAACGTCGGCGGCAGGAACCGCTGCTTCTGCTCGTCGGTGCCGAACGCGACGATCGACGGCACCAGCCAGGCCGCGATGCCGAGCTGCGGCCGCCTGACCCGGCCGCCGCTGAACTCCTGCTGGATGATGATCTGCTCGATCGGGCTCGCCGCGCGGCCCCACGGCGTCGGTAGATGCGGCGACACCCAGCCGGCCTCGGCGATCGCGGCCGTCCGCTGCTCACGCGGAAGAGCTTTCAGCGCAGCGACTTCCGCGCGGATCTCCTCACGCAGCTTCTCGGTCTCGGGGTCCAGGTCGATGTCGAGCTTGCGCATCCCGGTGCTCGTCGCGGTGTCGACGACGAGCTGCGGGTAGTCCGAGGCGCGGCCGAACGCGGCGACGATGCCGAGCGCCCGGCGGTAGTACACGTTGGTGTCGTGCTCCCAGGTGAAGCCGATGCCGCCGTGCACCTGGATGCAGTCCTGCGCGCAGCGTTGCGCGGCAGTCGGCGCCAGCGTCGCGGCCACTGCGGCCGCGAATTCCGCTGCGGCATCAGGGTTCTCGAGCCCTTCGTCAATCGCGCGGGCAGCGTCCCACACCGCCGCGATCGCGCGCTCCGTGTCGGCGGCCATCTCCGCGCACTTGTGCTTGATGCCCTGGAACTGCCCGATCGGCCGGCCGAACTGTTCGCGAATCTTGGCATACGCCGCGGCGGTGTCGGTGGCCCAGCGGGCGACGCCGACGGCCTCCGCTGACAGCAGCGTGGTCACCAACGCTCGCGCGGCGGCCACGTTGAGGTTGCTCAGCACCCGATCGGCCGGTACCTCGACTGCGTTGGCCCGCACGTGCGCGATCGGCCGCAGCGGGTCGACGCTCTTGACCGGTTCGATCTCCAGTGCGTCGGCGTCGATGACCACCCACTCGGTGCCACTGGTCTCGGGATCCAGACCGGCGACCGGCAACACCAGCACCGACGCTTTTGCGGCCGACGGCACCGAGCGCGCCTCACCGCGGATCACCAGCGTGTCGCCCTGCCGCGTCGCGGTGAGCGACGACTCCAGCGAGTACGCCGCGATCGTCGCTCCGGACGCCAGGTCGCCGAGCATCTTGGCCTGCGGATCGTGCGCCGCGATCAACGCGCTGGCGATCACCGACGGGACGAACGGCCCGGGCACTGCGCCGCGGCCGAACTCGGCGATCACGACTGCCAGCTCGAGGATCCCGAAGCCCTGCCCGCCCACCGACTCGGCCAAGTGCACGCCGTGCAGCCCCTGGTCGGCGGCGGCCTTCCAGTAAGGCGGCGGATTGGGGATCGGTGTCTCCAGCGCCTCGTGCAGCACCTCCGATGGCGCCACCCGTTCGACCAGGGCGCGAACCGAGTCGGCCAGGTCTTTGTGCTCGGGCGTGATCGCGATAGGCATAGGCGTCGTTGCCTTTCTCGTGGGCCTTCCGTCGTCCGAATAACCGGTGGGTTGGGAACGAGGTTACCCGCATGGGAAGAGGCACTAAGCGCCGGACCGCTGGGGCGCAGCACGTCCATTACGCGTGCGACCAGGGCACCACTATTCAGCGGCCTCCTACGCCGTTGACGACGTTCGCCAACTCACCGCCGTCGCGCAGCCGTGCGCAGTTCTCGACGGCCATCGTCAAGTACCGCTGCATGGTGTCTGCGGTGTACCACGTGACGTGCGGTGTGAGCACCACGTTGCCCAATGTCAGCAGCGGGTTGTCGGCCGGCACCGGCTCGACGGCGAACACGTCCAGCCCGGCAGCGGCGAGCCGGCCGTTGCGCAACGCGTCTATCAACGCGGGTTCGTCGACGATCGCCCCGCGGGAGGTGTTCACCAGCACCGCGTCCTTCTTCATGGCCGCCAGAGCGTCGCGGTCGAGCAGTCCGGCGGTCGCGTCCGTCAGCGGAAGGTGCAGCGACACGATGTCGCTCTCGGCCAGCAGAGCCCGCAGCCCACGCCAGCCAGCAGTCCCGTCATCAGACGTGCTGGTGTGCAGAACGGTGGCGCCCATCGCCCAGACGACGGCCTCCACCCGGCGCGCGATGTTGCCATAGCCGACGAGCCCGACGGTGCAGCTGCCGATGTCGCGCACGGTTTCCCCCAGCGACGGGTCGGTCGGCCAGCCCCTCCCGGTCCGCGTCAAGCGGTCCATCTCGATCAGCCGGCGCAGCGTCGCCAGCATCAGCAGCACGGCGCCCTCGGCGACCGACGGGGCGTTGGCGCCGGGCATGTTGGCCACCGCGATGCCCAGCGACGTCGCGGCGGCCACGTCGATCGTGTTCACACCCGCGCCGAGCTTGTGCACCAGCCGCAGCCGCTTGCCCTGCCGGAGGTCGGACGCCGACAGGGGCCGCAGCACGTGCCAGATCACCTCGGTCCCGGGCAGCTCCCGGTAGAAGGTGTCGTCGTCCTCGGCGCAGTATCGGACGTCAAGCCAATCAGTATGTGGTGCAAGGATTTTCAGCACCTTCTCGCCGGGTACGAAGTGGGCGAGTACCCTTACCGCCACCGTTTGGCGATCCACTTGGCGATGGTATCGGCCTGCTCGCTGCGCGCCCCCGGCGTGGTGAAGTAGTGGTCGGTGTCGATCGACGTCAAGGTCTTGTCGCTGCTGGCCAGCGCGTCGAAGATGCGACGGGCGTCGGACGGGAACACGCCGGTGTCCTGTTCTGCGTTGATCACCAGTGCCGGGCAATCGACGCGAGCCAGATGCGGCTCGGCGCGGGTCTGCGCGTGACGCAGGCTCCACATGCCCAGCCAGTTGCGCAACGTGCAGGCCGCGGCGATGCCGTGCGGTGAGCGGTTGGCCTTCGCCGGTACGCCGGCGTAACACATGTTCGGCGGTCGTTTGGTGGGCTCCAGCGTCGGGTCCACCATTCTCGGGTCGGCCCACGTGCGCATCACCGTGAACGGGCGGTCGGAAAAGCCCGCGGCGCGAACGCGTTTCAGTTCCTTTTTGACCCAGTCGGTGATCGCATCGTTGCGCGCCACCTGAGCGGCGCGGTACCGGTCGACGAACTTCTGCGGGAACGGCGGTCCGTTGCGTTCGTCGAAGATGTCGAGGTCGGAATGCGTGGCGACGGGGTCGTGCTCCTCGACGACGGCTCCGTCCATCCATGCCGTGAGCACGTCGGGCCGGCCGGGGTGCGCGGCACTGGCCACGTATCCGTCGGCGGGCGGCAGCTCGGTCAATCCTGCGGCGGGCCGCATGCCCGGCAGCGGCGTCACGTTCGGCTCGTTGGCCTGCGACTGGTACCCCGCCATCAGCGATCCGCCACCGGAATTCCCCAGCAACACAACAGTTTCCACGCCCTGCACTTGGCGTAGCCAGCGCACGCCGACGCCGATGTCCACCAGCGCGTGGTCGAGCAGGAAGTTGCTCTCGTACCCGCGGAACCGGGTGTTCCAGCCGAGGAACCCGATGCCCCGGGTGGCCATGTAGTCGGCGAGGTAGTGCTCGGAGAAGTCGATCTGGTAGTGCGTGGCGATCATCGCCACCTTGGGTTTGCGGCCCACGCCGCGGTGGTAGAGGCCCTGGCACGGATGGCCGCCGGCGCCGCCACGCCGCGCGGTGGGCGACGGCAGGCCGACGAACTCACGGATCACTCCCGGCGGCGGCGGCGGCATGTCACGCTTCCTCCTTGCAGAAGATCGCTCGGTAGAAGATGTTGGCCAGCGTGGTGATGCATGCGTCGTCGTCGACATCGTCCGGGTC
>DASWBF010000009.1:0-10271 GCA_036390735.1 Mycobacterium sp.
GAGACGGTGAGGATGCCTTTGTCGTAGGTGGCTTTGATGTCCTCCTCGTTGGCACCCGCCGGCAGGGTGACCGAGCGGACGAATGAGCCATAGGAGAACTCCGACCGGTCCTTGGATTCCTTCTTCTCGGTGCGTTCGGCCTTAATCGTCAACCGGCCTGATACCGGTCCCCAGCTAGCAGCTCAGGTCACCTGGCGCGGTCAGGTTCACCAGATAGTTCACCACCGCGCTGTCCACGCAACCGACGCCCTTGAACACCACGGTGTGCTGAGTGCCGTCGAACGAGATCAGCGACGCGTCCAGCTGACGGGCCAAGTCGACGCCGGCTTGGTACGGCGTCGCGGGGTCGTGCGTGGTGGACACGACGAGCACCTTGTCGGGCCCCGGCGAGGTGGCCGCGTACGGGGTTGTGGTCGCCGGCACCGGCCAGAACGCGCACACGTCGCGTGGCGCGAAACCGGTGAACTGACCGTAACTCATGAACGGCGCGACCTCCCGGATCCGCCGGTCGGCTTCCACCCAGGATGCCGAATCGGTGGGCGTCACGTAGTCGACGCACCGGATCGCGGTGAACGCGTCCTGCAGGTTGGTGTAGTGGCCCGACTTGGCGCGGCCCCAGTAATCGTCGGCCAGCAGCAGCAGTTCTTCAGCTGCGGTGCCCTGCGCCAACGCGTTGAGACCGTTGGCCAAGAACTCCCAGAAGCGCGGCGTGTACAAGGAGTTGGCCGTGCCGGTGATCGCATCCTGATACGACAGGCCGCGCGGGTCGAGCGTCGGCCCCGGCTTGGCCACCAACGGATCCACCAGAGCGTGATAGCGGTCGTTCGCCTTCGAAGGATCAGCGCCGAGGGCGCACCCTGCGATCGTCGCGCACTCCTGAGCGAAATCGTTGAAGGCCTGTTGGAAGCTCGCCATCTGGCGCACGTTCTTCTCGACGACGTCGAGCTTGGGATCGACCGCGCCGTCGAGCACCATCGCCCGGACGTTTTGCGGGAACGCCTGCGCGTACGCGGTCCCGAGTTGCGTGCCGTACGAGTAGCCCAGGTAATTGATTTGCGCCTCGCCGAGCGCCTGACGCACGACGTCCATGTCTTTGGCGACGTTGACGGTGCCCACGTTGGCGAGGAATTCGGCGCCGACCCGGTTCAGGCATTCCGCGGCGAACTGACGGTAGATGTCCTCGATGTGCGCGACGCCGGCGGGGCTGTAGTCGACGAGCGGCTCCCGGCGGAAGGCGTCGAATTCGGCGTCGGTACGGCACCGCACCTCGGGGGTGGAATGGCCGACCCCGCGCGGATCGAACCCGACCAGGTCGAAGTGTTGCGTTATCTCGTTGTCCCCGAACGAAGAAGCCATGCCGGCGACCACGTCGACGGCCGACTGGCCGGGTCCGCCGGGATTGATCATCAGCACACCGAGCCGCTGGCCGCGCGCCGGGATTTTGATCACGGCAAGTTGGGCCTGCGCACCGTCGGGCTTGCTGTAGTCGACCGGCACCGACACGGTGGCGCAGCGCGCGGTGGGCAGATCACCCATGTCGCCCAGCCACTGCTGGCAGCTGCCCCAATCCGGTTGCCGGACAGTCGATTCCGTGGTTACGGGGTCGGGCGCAGCCCATGCCGTCGGCAGCACGACAGCGAACGTCGCCAGGAAAATAAGCGGCGTCAACCACACACGTGTCCGCCGCAACATGGCGATCATGTTCGCATGCCCCCACCGTTCCCGCCCCGCCAGTGCCCATCGTGGTAGCGAAACGTTATCTAGCCGCATCTCGCGTCGGACGGCGGCAGCGTCAGGTCCACAAGATAACGCGTCACGATGTCGTCGACGCAATCGTCCCCGTAGAACGCCGCAGTGTGCTGAGTGCCCTCGACCGTCAGCAGCGCGGCGTGCAGCTGCTCCGCGAGGTGCACCCCGTCCTCATATGGCGTGGCGGGATCGTGCGTGGTGGAGATGACAAGAACCTTCGGCAGACCCGGCGCGGAAACACTGTGCGGGCGGCCGCTGGTCGGGACCGGCCAGAACGCGCACGCTCCCCTCGGCGCGTCACCGGTGAACTCGCCATAGCTGTCCCACGGCGACACTCCCCGTCGTTGCTTGTCGAACGTCACCCACGGTGGCGGGTCCGTCGGGAACGGGTTGTCGACGCACGAGATCGCGTTGAACGCGTCGGAGGAGTTGTCGTAGTGGCCGTCGGGATCGCGGCCCATGTAGCTGTCGGCAAGCTCCAGCAGATCGTCAGCCGGGTCGCCGTGCCGCAGAGCCGTCAACCCGTCGGTGAGCTTGTCCCACAATCCCGGCGAGTACAGGGCTGACGTCACCGCCGTCAGCGCATCGGAGTAGCTGAGTCCGCGGGGATCGTCGGTGCGCGCCGGTATTTCCACCAGCGGGTCGACGAGCGAATGCAATTCGTCGACGGCCTTGGCCGGGTCGGTGCCCAGCGGGCAGTCCGGCGATTTCGCGCAGTCGTCGGCAAAGTCGTCGAACGCCTTCTGAAATGCCTCCGACTGGAGCAGCATGGAATCCATCGGCTCGACGGTCGGGTCGACCGCGCCGTCGAACACCATCGCGCGCACCTTCTGCGGAAACGATTCTGCGTACTCAGAACCCAGTTGAGTTCCGTACGAGAAGCCGATGTAGGTCAGCTTGTCGTCACCGAGCGCAGCGCGCAGCGCGTCCATGTCTTTGACGGCTGAGGCGGTGCCGACGTTGGCCAGAAAGTCCTTGCCGGTCTTGTCGACACAGCGCTGGATGAATTCCTTGGTGTCCTGCTCGATGCGTGCCACGCCGGCCGGGCTGTAGTCGACTTGCGGGTCGGTGCGCTCCTTGTCATTCTCGGCGTCGGAGTTGCACCACACGGCCGGCCGTGACATTCCCACGCCGCGGGGATCGAAGCCGACGAAGTCGAAACGCTCCCGCAACGACTTCGGCACGTCACGCAACATCCACGTCGCGGCCAGCACTCCGGAGCCGCCCGGACCGCCAGGATTCATTACCAGCGAACCGATCTTGTCGCCGGTGGCCCGGAACCTGATCAATGCGATTGTCGCGACGCCACTTCCGGGGTTGCCGTAGTCGGCCGGCACAGCCAACTCGGCGCACTCCGCGCCCCGCGGAATGTCGCCGTCGGACTGAATCTGGCAGGGTCCCCACTCAATTGGCGCGCCAAGCGCCGGATGCGCGATTTCCCCGCGACCGTTGACAACCCTCGTGCACGACGCAATCGTGAGCACGCAGGTCACTGCTACGACGAATCGGGCCCAGCGGCCGATCGCACTCAACACCTGGCGTCCGGCGGCGGCAGGGTCAAGTCGATCAAATAGCGCGTGACGATGTCGTCGACGCACTCCTTGCCCTCCAACGCCACCGTGTGCTGCGTTCCTTCGAACGTCAGCAGCGCGCCGCCCAACTGGTTGGACAGATCAACACCCGCCTGATACGGCGTGGCCGGGTCCCCCGTCGTCGAAATCACAAGCACCGGAGGCAGATCCTTCACGGCGATGGTGTGCGGTTGGCTCGTCGGCGGCACCGGCCAGAACGCGCACGTTTGCAGCGGCGCGTACCCGGTGAATTCGCCGTAGCTCATGAACGGCGCGACCTCACGTATCCGGCGGTCCTGCTCGACTACCCGGTTGCGGTCCGTGATGGGCGGGCGGTCAACGCAATTCACCGCCGAGCGCACGTCGGTGGAGTTGGTGTAGCGGCCCTGCTCGTCTCGTCCCATGTATTGGTCGGCCAGGGCGAGCATCTTGTCTCCGTGGCCGTTCTTGAGCTCGTCGAGCGCGGCCGTCAGATTGGGCCACAGCGTCGGCGAATACAGCGGCAAGATGGTGCCGACGATCGCGTCGGGATACGACAGGCCGCGCTTATCGGTTGTCGGCGCGGGCTTTTCCACCAGCGGGTCCACCAGGCTGTGGTACACCTCGACGGCCTTCGCCGGGTCGGTGCCGAGAGGGCAGTCGGGCGATTTCGCGCAGTCGGCGGCGTAGTCGTTGAAGGCCTTCTGGAACGCCTCCGCCTGCCGGATGTCGGCCTCGAACGGGTCTGCGTTCGGGTCGATCGCGCCGTCGAGCACCATCGCGCGCACGTTCTGCGGGAACTGCTCGGCGTACGTGGACCCGATGCGGGTTCCGTAGGAGTAGCCCAGGTAGGTCAGTTTCGGATCGCCCAGCGCGGCGCGCAGCCGGTCGAGGTCCTTGACGACGTTGGCGGTGCCGACGTTGGCCAGGAACTCTTTGCCCATCTTGTCGACGCAGCGCTGGACGAAGTCCTTGGTCGTCTGTTCGATGTGGGCTACGCCGGCGGGGCTGTAGTCGACCATCGGATCGGCACGCATCGCGTCGTTGTCGGCGTCCGAATTGCACCACAGCGCCGGCTTGGAGAATCTGACGCCGCGGGGATCGAAGCCGACGAGGTCGAACCGCTCCTGAAGTTGCTCCGGGAAGTTCTGCGCCAGCCCGATCGCCGCGTTGACCCCGGACTCGCCGGGCCCGCCGGGGTTGATGATCAGCGAGCCGATCTTGTCGCCGGTAGCCGGAAACTTGATGACGGCGATCGAGATGGAATCGCCGTCGGGTTTGGAGTAGTCGACCGGCACGCCGAACTTGCCGCATCGGGCGCTGGCCAGCATCGGAGTCACGTCGGGCGACGTGAACGAACAGCGGTCCCACACGATCGGCGCGCCGACCTTGGGCATGGCCATCTTGGCCTGGCCGTCGACCACCCGGCCGCAGCTGGCGACCGCGACCGCCGTCGCGGCAACCAGCGTCCAGGTCGTCGCCTTGCGGGCGAGGTCGGCAAGGCGACGAGTTGGGCTCATGGCACCACATGCTGCCATGACGGCCCGCCGATCCGCCGCAGCACCGATCAGGGTTTCGCGGCGAGCAGCTCGTCGAGGCCGCTTCTGAACTTGTCGGCGAGATCCCACAGGTCGGGCAGCAACTCGGGGCACGACAGCAGGCCGACGTTGAGCTTGCCGTTCAGCGACATCACCGTGATGTTCAGACCGGAGCCGTGAAAGATCGGCCCGAGCGGATACATCGCCTTGACCTCGGCGCCCAAGAAATACAGCGGCATCTGGACATCAGGTTGGCACCGCTGACACCGTCGACGCCGACGTGGTGCACCTTGGTGATCACCGCGAGCCGGCCGCCCTGACTCGGGTGGTGCCGTCGATTCCCTCGATTACCCACGTCTCCCACAGCGGCCGGCTGCGGTCGAGTGACAGCGAGGCGATGTGGCCACAGAACTCGGCCAGCTCCTTCGGGCCGCCCGGGGTAGGCAGGCCGATCCGGTGCACGTGCCGGTCGACGTCGAAGTCATCGTCGGGTGACCCACACCGGGTGGTCGAGGTTGAACGGGCTGTCGACGACCTTCTCGCGGAACGTCGGAATGCCCCTGATCCGCTTGGACAGTTCGTCTTTGAGCTCAGCGAACTTGTACCCGCCGGGGATCGTCGAGGTGTCCAACTCCAAAATCGAGCAAACATGCAGCGGCTGTTGAGCGGTTTCGAGGTACAAGAAGCTGGCGTCGAGTCCACTGAGCCGTCGCATGCCGCCGATCGTAGGTGGGGGCCGATATGTGAGGAAGTCCACTCCACCCTGCGTTCACCTTCTGGGTGGTCAAGTGGCAGACTTGACTGGTCAGCGAACCCGGGGACCCTGCTTTCGGCCACGAGGATCGATCCGACGAATTGAAGGACAACGATGTCTGAGCAGACGGTTTACGGTGCTGCGAACAGTGCGCGCACCAAGATCCGCACACATCACCTGCAGAGAATGAAGGCCGAGGGCCACAAGTGGGCGATGCTCACGGCCTACGACTATTCGACCGCGCGCATCTTTGACGAGGCCGGCATTCCGGTGCTGCTGGTCGGCGACTCGGCCGCCAACGTCGTCTACGGCTACGACACCACGGTGCCGATCTCGATCGACGAGCTGATTCCGCTGGTGCGCGGGGTGGTGCGCGGCGCACCGCACGCGCTGGTGGTCGCCGACATGCCGTTCGGCAGCTACGAGGCAGGCGCGCAGCAGGCGCTGGCCAGCGCCACCCGCTTCATGAAGGAGGCGGGCGCGCACTCGGTCAAGCTCGAGGGCGGCGAGCGGGTCGCCGATCAGATCGCCGTACTGAGCGCGGCCGGCATTCCGGTGATGGCGCACATCGGCTTCACCCCGCAAAGCGTGAACACGCTCGGCGGCTTCCGGGTGCAAGGCCGCGGCGACGCGGCGGAACAGACCATTCACGACGCGATCGCGGTCGCCGAGGCCGGCGCGTTCTCCGTGGTGATGGAGATGGTGCCCGCGGAGTTGGCCACCCAGATCACCGGCAAGCTGACCATTCCGACGATCGGCATCGGCGCAGGACCCAATTGCGACGCGCAGGTGCTGGTCTGGCAGGA
The DNA here is from genome assembly GCA_036390735.1 of Mycobacterium sp. Taxonomy (GTDB): domain Bacteria; phylum Actinomycetota; class Actinomycetes; order Mycobacteriales; family Mycobacteriaceae; genus Mycobacterium. The sequence continues at coordinate 6,398 of DASWBF010000009.1, forward strand.
CATGGCCGGGATGACCAGCGGCAAGACGGTGCGTTTCGTCAAGCGATTCGCTGACATCGGCACCGAATTGGGGCGTGCGGCAACGCAATACGCGGACGAGGTGGCCAGCGGGGTGTTCCCCGCCGAGGAGCACAGCTTCTGACGGTAGGCCGTTAACCTTGGTGTGGCACGCTGTGCGTGATGTCCAAGCACCTCGAAGTTGAGCGGAAGTTCGACGTCGTCGAGTCGACGGTGTCGCCGTCGTTCGACGGTCTCGCGGCGGTGGCGCGGGTGGAGCGATCACCCTCTCAATCGCTGGACGCTGTCTACTACGACACGCCGGGTCGCGATCTCGCGGCTCACCGGATCACACTGCGCCGACGCACCGGCGGGCCCGACGCCGGCTGGCACCTGAAGCTGCCCGCGGGGCCGGATGCCCGAACCGAGATCCGCGCACCGTTAGGCGACGGCGACGTCGTGCCGGCCGAGCTGCGCCACGTGGTGCTGGCGATCGTGCGCGACCGCCCGCTGGAGCCGGTGGCGCGGATCACGACGAACCGCGCCATCCACCAGCTGTACGGCATCGGCGGCACGCCGCTGGCGGAATTCGCCGATGACCAGGTGACGGCGTGGGCTGACGGTGACGACACCGAGCAGTACTGGCGGGAGTGGGAGCTCGAGCTGTCCGAAAACGCCGTGGCGGCCGGGGTTGCGGACGCACCGCTGCTGGACCGGTTGACGAACCGGCTGCTCGACGCGGGTGCACAGCCGGCCGGGCACGGCTCCAAGTTGGCGCGGGTGCTGGATAGTTCGGCACCTGTGGCTGTTCCGGCGCCGGCGGTCGACGATCCCGTGCACCGGGCGGTGGCCGAGGAGGTCGGAAACCTGCTGACGTGGGATCGTGCGGTCCGCGTCGATGTGTACGACTCGGTGCACCAGATGCGGGTGACCACGCGCAAGATTCGCAGTCTGCTGCAGGCCTCGGAGTCGGCATTCGGGCTGTCCGATGACGCGTGGATATTGGACGAACTGCGCCAGCTGGCGAGCGTACTGGGAATTGCCCGTGACGCCGAAGTGCTCGCCGAGCGTTACGAGAAAGCACTCGACGAACTGCCCGAGGAGCTGGTGCGCGGGCCGGTGCGGGAGCGGCTGATCGAGGGGGCGCGCCGACGGTACCGGTCAGGCTGGCGAAAGTCGGTGGCGGCCATGCGTTCCCAGCGGTATTTCCGGCTGCTCGACGCGCTCGAGGGGCTCGTGGCGGCGGAACCGTCTCCGCCCCCGGAAGGCGAGGAGTCGCCGTCGGACGCCACGATCGAGTCCGGCTACAAGCGGGTGCGCAAGCGCGCGAAGGCCACCGCGACGGCCGAAGCAGAGCACCGGAATGAGGCGCTGCACCGAATTCGCAAGGCCGCCAAGAAGTTGCGCTATACCGCGGCAGCGATCGGCGAGAAGAACGTCTCCAGCGCAGCGAAAAACATCCAGTCGTTGTTGGGCGATCATCAGGACAGCGTGGTCAGCCGTACACATCTGGCCCAGCAGGCGGAGGCCGCGCACGCCGCCGATGAAGACACGTTCACATACGGGCTGCTGTACCAGCGAGAGGCCGAGTTCGCGCAACGGTGCCGCGACGAACTCGGTTCGGCGCTCAAGACACTGGACAAGGCGGCGAAGAAGGCGCTGTAGGCGGACGAGTTGGCCTGTAAGCCGGATTCTGTTCCGCGCCGTAGCGCGGCGGCGACCATCCATCTGGGCACACCGTCACCGGGTGCCTCAAGCGGCCTACCCGCGTGCTCGGGCGAGCAACCCTCGGACGCACGCGCAGCCGCGGCTTTCGTCGCGGCCTCTTGGCCTTGCTTCGGGTGGGGTTTACCGAGCCATTCCGGTCACCCGGAATGCTGGTGCGCTCTTACCGCACCGTTTCACCCTTACCACCGCGAACGGTGGCGGTCTGTTTTCTGTGGCACTGTCCCGCGAGTCACCTCGGATTGCCGTTAGCAATCACCCTGCTCTGCGAAGTCCGGACTTTCCTCGAGTGGTATCGCTACCACCCGCGGCCGCCCGGCCAACTCGTCCGCACATCCATACTATTCCGATGCCGCAGACCTCGCCGACGCGCGCTATGCCGAGGCCATCACGGTCGACGACCCGGCGGCCGTGGCGGGGCCAGCGTCTGGCCCATGATCAGGAAGTTGCACTCGAGTACTGGACCGAGAAGGTCGGCATGGAAGTCCGCGAGGACGTTTTCCTGCCCGAGCTCGGCGACTTCCGTTGGCTGACCGTCGGTCCGCCGGGACAGGACGAGAGCACGCGCCACGAGGTGCTCAATCTCGTCGCGAAGGGCTTCGCCGGCACCGTGTTTCTCACCACCGACAACTGCCAGGCGACCTACGACAAGATGAAAGTCCGTCCGGCAACAGCGTTCGCCTCAGCCAGCCGATCGAAATCGCTGCGGGCTGATCATGATTCCCCATCAGAACGGTGGTGGGTCGTTGGCGGCGCGGGCTGCTCGGCGTTTTTCGAGTTCGGCGAACAGCCACCGTTGGCGTCTGAGGAGCTGCTCGTTGATGGCCCGTTCGGCGGCGATACGTTCGTCGCGCTCCTGCTTTCGGGTGCGCCTGCGTCGCGGCAGCATCAGCCCGCGTCCCTCCCCTGGCTCTGCGGTGAGCTTGTCGATCACCACTTCGCCTGTCGGCGTGGCCAAGATCGGAAGAACAGGCTGCCACCGGGTTTGGTGGTGTAGGTGCGCCCGCTGGGGGGTGGGTGGTTGGTACCACAGTTCGTGAACGGGGGTGTGCGACACCGCGATTGGAGCGGCGGCAACACGCCGGTGCCGAAGTTCACCGGCTAGGTCGGCCTGCCGGGGTAACCTAAGCCAAGGCGCACAAGGTGTGTGTCGTTTCGTGAGCCGGGCGATGCGGGTGAGAGACCCCGCTAGAGGGCGAATTAGCAACCGCCCTCGGAAGTGCGGCATAGGGAGCTAGCCGAAAGGCGGCTCCCTGATGACGACCCGCGTACCCTCACCGGAAACCGCGCACCGCCGCTCGCGTCTCGGCGGTGTCGTCCGGTACTACGGCCCAGACCACCCCAAGGTGGACGAGGCCCGCCGCGACCTCGAAGTATCCAAGTTGGCCGATCACGTCGCCAAGGTGCTCGCTTGTTGGCCGCCGCCGACCGATGAGCAGCTGGACAGGATCGCGGCGCTGCTGCGCACCGGCACCCGGGGCCGGGTGATGCCTGAGAGCCGAAAGGCCCCGGCGTTCACACGGGGCCCAATCATCCGGCACGGATGCGGTCATCGTAATGGCCACCGCCGACACGGGGGCCGGCGATGAGCCGCCGTGGGGCCATGTGGCCGACCGAGCTCGACACCGATGACGAGTTCATCGAGCTGTCCCCGCTCGCCCAATGGCTGTTCAAGATCTTGTGGCTACACGCCGACCTCGACAGCGGCGGCGGTATCGCCCTCCAGGTGTCGGTGTGGGCGAAGGCGTCCAAACACGTGAAGCTGGAGGAGGTCGAGGACGCGCTGGGTGAGCTGATCGCCTGCGGCTGGGTGTCGGTCGACGACGACACCGGGGAGCTGTGGGTCCGGCCGTTCATCCGACTGGACGCCAGCCGCAAGCCCAACATCTTCGTGGCGGCGATGCGCGCCACCCAGACGCGGCGGTCGCGGAGGCTACGGCGTGAGGCGTGGCTGGAGATCGACCGCCTGTATCAGCAGCAGCCGTTGAAGCCACCGGCCGACGATGGCAACGAGAAGGCGTCGAAGTCATACCGCAGCGCGGTCCAGACACGTGACGAGGCGTACGAGCAACTGAAAGCCAGGGTGCTTCGAGAACCGTTCGGTAACCGTTCCGGAACCGTTCGGGAACCTCCTAGTGTAATTGAGCCTGTA
>DASWBF010000010.1:0-3086 GCA_036390735.1 Mycobacterium sp.
GCCCCTTTCACCTATTACCGCCTCGCGACGGAGCCCGACCCATGGTGAGCGCCCCCGCGGCTTTTCTACGGCACTTGGCGGTACTTGCTGGCCGGCAGGGCGGTCCAGGTGCCCGGTCGCGTCGAGTACACGGGTCAGCCCTCTGAGGCTTTACCCCGTTGGGTGAGGGAGCCTGGGCCTGCAACTTGACGGGCAAACGGCCCGTACGCTAATCACCCGTGATGGCGGCCGAGCGATCCGGGCGCGGTCAATATGCCCCTGAGCAGTGGTTAGTCTGTCGACTGCCACGTTCATGGGACCGGTTTGACCCGAGTTTTGCCACGATCATGGGACCACTCTTTTGCCAGTGATGGGACCACCCGGCGTGTCGTGCCGGGTGGTTGTCGCGTTGGCGCCTTCGGATCGATCTATGTCGATCGATGTGGAGGTCCGGTATGGCGTTTCGGGAGGTTGATGTGATCGAGGTTCGTGAGATCTTGCGGGCCTGGCTGTTGGGGAAGGGGCAGCGCAGTGTGGCCAGGCAGGCGGGGGTGGACCGCAAGACGGTGGTCCGGTACGTGGATGCGGCGCTCGAGGCAGGTTTGGTCCGTGACGGTGGCCAGGAGCAGTTGACCGATGAGCTGATCGGGCAGGTGGTTGCGGCGCTGCGCCCGGACCGCCCAAACGGTCATGGCGTGGCGTGGGAATCCCTTGAAGCGCAACGGGATCAGATCGCCAAGTGGGTCGGCGACGGGTTGACGGTGGTGAAGATCGGTGATCTGCTCGCCCGGCAGGGGGTGATGGTGCCGCATCGCACGCTGCACCGGTTCTGTGTGGAGCGCACCGACTACCAGGGCCGTGGCCGTCGCGCGACGGTGCCGGTGGCAGACGGTGAGCCCGGTGAGGAGTGCCAGGTTGATTTCGCCCGGATGGGGTTGATCTTCGACTCGCAGGCTGGGCGGCGCCGGGTGGTGCACGCGTTGATCTTCACCGCGGTGTATTCGCGGCATATGTTCGTGTGGCTGACGTTTGCGACCACGTTGGAGGCGATCGTGGCCGGCTGCGAGGCGGCGTGGCGGTTCTTCGGCGGCGTGTTTCGGGTGCTCATCCCGGATAATATGAAACCTGTTGTGGCGCATGCTGATGCGGTCAATCCGCAGTTCACGGTGGGGTGGTTGGAGTACGCGCAGGCGCGCGGGTTTGTCACCGACCCGACCCGGGTGGCGTCCCCGCAGGATAAGCCGCGCGTGGAGCGGGTGGTGCAGTATGTGCGCGGCAACTTCTTCGCCGGGGAGCAGTTCGTCGATTTGGCCGACGCGCAGGTCCGCGCCGAGCTCTGGTGTGCGGACAAGGCCGGGCTGCGCATCCACGGCACTACCTGCGCGCAGCCGGCGGTGGTGTTCGCCGAACACGAGGCGGCACGGCTGCTGCCCGCGCCCGAGGTGACCTACCGGGTGCCGATCTACACCGAGGTCAAAGTCCATCGCGACTACCACGTGCAGGTGGATCGTGCCTTGTATTCGATTCCGGAACACCTTCTCGGACAACGCATTCAGGCTCGCGCGGACGACGAGTTGGTGAAGCTGTTTTACCGCGGGCAGCCCCACCCGCGCCAGCAGCCGGGCGGTCGCTCGACGGATCCGGCGGACCTGCCCGCCGAGAAGACCGCCTACGCCATGCGGGACCTGGCCCGGCTGATCAGCACCGCGACTGGACACGGCCCCAACGTCGGCGTCTACGCCGAGCGGCTGCTCGACCACGAGCTGCCCTGGACGAAGATGCGGCAGGTCTACCGGCTGCTGGGGCTGGTGAAGCGCTACGGCGCCGAGCCGGTGGACACCGCGTGCGGACGGGCGCTGGACCTCGACGTGGTCTCCGTGACGAAGATAGCCGCGATGCTGGAGAAGGCCACCGAGAGCGGCGCTGCCCCCGCACCGCGCGCGGCCAGCGGCCTGGCGCCGGCGCGGTTCGCCCGCGACCCCGCAGAGTACCGGGTCAGGCCGCACTGGTTGACCGTGATCGACGGTGGAGCCGCCGGAACGGAGGCGCAGAAGTGACGAAAACCGTCGTGCGTGACACGATCTCACCCGATTTGAAGCAGGTGATGCGCCAGCTCAAGCTGGGCCGGATGCTCGACACTCTGCCCGAGCGGATCACCCTGGCCAAACAACAGCACCTGTCGCACGTGGCGTTCCTCGAGCTCGTCCTGGCCGACGAGGCCGCCCGCCGCGACACCAGCTCTGCTGCCCGCCGGGCCCGCACCGCCGGGCTCGATCCCGGCATGCGCCTCGACACCTGGGACGATTCGGCCGCCATCCGCTACGACCGGGCGCTGTGGACCGAGCTGACCAGCCTGCGTTTCCTCGACGGCCCGCACGGGGCCTGCCTGCTGGGCGCGGTCGGGGTCGGCAAAACACATCTGGCCACCGCGCTCGGCCACATCGCCATCCGCCGCCGGGTACCCACCCTGATGCTGCGCGCAGACGCGATGTTTAAGCGGCTCAAGGCATCCCGGCTCGATAACAGCACCGAAGCCGAGATGCGCCGGCTCGCCCAAGTGCGGCTGCTGCTCATCGACGACTTCGCGCTGCAGCCGATGGACGCCACCGAGACCGCCGACTTCTACGAGCTTGTCGTGGCCCGCCACCACAAGGCATCGACCGTGACGACTTCAAACCGAACACCCGACGAGTGGCTGACCATGATGAGCGACCCGCTGCTCGCCCAATCGGCGGTCGACAGGCTCACCTCGACCGCACACGAGTTGGTCATCGAAGGCGAGTCCTACCGGCGACGCCAGAAACCCTCCGTTTGACAACCAGCACGAAGGAGAACACCATGCTCCCTGAGCCGATCAGGTGGTCCCATGCCACTGGCAAAAGGGTGGTCCCATCACCGTGGCAAATGACATCCCGTCGCCTTTCGTCGGCGTTGGCTTCTTGGGTCGTCCTGCGCCCGCTGGAGTTGCGCCTTCCTCACGGTCGGCCTACCGACAGAATCGATCGCCGAACCCCAACGGGGTTGTCATGTTGCGCATGACCAAGATTCGACCGGGCAGGGCGCCCCCTTGACCCCGGGGACGGTGGTGGCTCGCGGCCGGCGGCTGT
>DASWBF010000011.1:0-1759 GCA_036390735.1 Mycobacterium sp.
CCGGCCATCTGCGGACAGCCGCTGATGTCGGGCTGCAAGCCGACCAGCGAGTCGAGCTCCAGGTCGCGGCAGGTGGTCACCAGGGAACGGAGCCACCCGAGCTGCCAGCGTTGCGGCCGGGCGCGCCGGGTGTGGACGAACAGTCCCCACTTGAGCTCTGCGGCCACCAGCGGCCGCAGCCCGAGCAGGTTGATCCGGCCGCCGCCCGGTGGCGCCGGGGTGGTGGCGCACCAGCGGCGGAACGCTGGTTTGTCGGCGTAGTCGATCGGCACCGGCTCGCCGATCCGCTCGTAGCGATTCCACCAGCGCACCGGCAGCATCGCCCCGCCCGGACGCCCGTCACGGTCGTAGCGGGCGTCGTGGCGCGCGCACAACCCCAGCGGCGCGTGCGCGCGGCTCAGACACACCGCCACCACACAGGTCCCGTACCCGGGCAGCGGGCTCTGGTTGTTCAACCATTCGTCGAACTGGGCGGCCTCGCCGACCGACTGCTGGTAGCGGAACCAGCGCATCTGGTGCGAGCGACACATCAGCAGCTCCGACTGCGCGATCGGCCGGTCCGGGCAGATCCGGCACGGCGTGTCCTCGACCCGCACGAACCGCGGCAAACCCGTTGCGGCGGAAAGGAACGCGGCCTTGCCGACGCCGCGGGCCCGCTCCCGGCTCCACGCAATCTCGTGCTCCCCGCACAGATCCCCGCTACCCGAGCCCGGCCGCTGGCACCCGTCGACAATGCAGACCCACCGGTAGATCGGATGCTCCGGCGGGACATCGATCACGTCCGGCCGGAACATCGCATCGAACGACGGCCCGTCGATCAACGCGGTCAGGATTTCCAGCCGGTCTCGGCCTTCCCGGTCCGGTCGAGACGAACACGACTGCAGCAGTTCCACATTCACGATCGTCACCGCTGCTCGCCCCACACCGTGCGCAACGCGGCGTCGAACACCGGGTCGTGCAGGTCGACGTGGCCGTAGACCTCGTCGACCATCGTCGCCGACGCCCACCCACCCGCGTCACGCGCGATCACCGTGTTGCCGCCGGCGGCGTCGAGCACCGCCGAGGTGAACGAATGCCGAAACGCGTGCGGGCGGACCAATCCGAGCCCGGCGCGCTGCCCGGCACGGGCGAGCATCCGCCGCGCCGCCACCGGCGCCCACGGCTGTCCCGCCTGGCCGCCGTGCAGCTGCACCAGCAGCATCCCGTGATCGTTGCTCCCGCACGGGTATTCGGTGGTGACGTAATCGAAGTAGGTGTGGATCATCGCCGGGCTGACCCGCTTGATGAGCCCACCCGTCACGGTGCCGTCCTCGACCCGCCAGGGATGCTTGGTCTTCGCCTCCGCGTAGTTCGGATTGCCCGGCCGGTGGCAGACATGCAGGTGCGGGGTGCGGCACTGCCCGCAGTTCGCATCGTCGCGTAGGTGCAGGTCGACCAGGTGCAGCCCGCACAGCTCGCCGATCCGCAGGCCTTCTCCGGGGTTTCCTGACCTGTTGCGGGACGTTGCTCGATCTGCATGATTGGGCGGGTTGTTCGGCGTTTCTCCGGGGGTGTGGTGCTCGTGGCTGGTAGTCGTTTGTGACTGTCGACCAGAAAGCGAGGTGCCATGCGAGCATTCCCGGTGAGTGTGCCGTCCGGGCAACGGTATTGGACGGTGCTGGACGAGGACCTGCAGGTGGTTGGTGTCGCCGACGAGTATCTGCGGCATCTGCGGTTCGGCCGCGACGCGGCCGAGTCCACGACGAAGGCGTATGCGCAC
>DASWBF010000012.1:0-6200 GCA_036390735.1 Mycobacterium sp.
CCAGTGAACATCCGCGCGGCAAAGACGCCGCGACGTAGGCTGTTGGTCGCGGCGGAGACGTAAGGAACGCACCCGTGACAGTGACCAGCGCGGAGGGCGGGGACGGCGGACACAACGTCGACGCCGACCTGAAAGCCGCGATGCAGCAAGCCCGCCAGGCGCTGACAGCGGGCGGCCTGCCCGAGGTCGCCGAACGGGCATGGGCCCTGATGAACGCGACGCCGCAGCCACCCACCCTTGTCGTCATCGGCGAGGTCAAGCGGGGCAAAAGCCTGCTGGTCAACGCGCTGCTAGGCGATGCCGACATGTCACCGGTCGATGTAGAGATCGCGACCTCGGCCTTCATCCGATTCATTCCGGTCACCGGCTCGGCCTGCGAGCGTGACACCGCACTACTGTTCGCCGGCGGGACCCGCAAGAGCATCGACGTCACCGAACTGGCCGACTGGGTGACCGCCCCTGGCCGCCACGTCGTCGACTCCACCGTCGCCGAGCTGCCGATCGGCGCCGAGGTGGCAGTGCACGGCAAGTTTCTGCCCGGAGTCACCGTCGTCGACACCCCCGGAACCGGCGGCCTGAACCCCAACCATCTGGTGCTGGCCCGCGCGGCCAGCACCAGCGCCAACATCTTGCTGATGACCTGCGATGCCACCGCGCCGATCACCGCCCAGGAGCTGGACTTCCTGAAATCGGTTAGCGCAGAGGTGGATTCGGTGCTCATCACCGTCACCAAGATCGACAAGAATTATCGGCACTGGCGCACGATCGTCGGCGAGAACCACCGGCTGCTGCGCGAGCGCGCCCCCCGATTCGCCGACGTGCCGATTGTCGGCGTCTCCAGCATGCGGGCGGTCGCCGCGCTGGGCATCGAGCCCGGGGAGCGCCGCGACGCGGCGTTGCGGGCTTCCGGGCTCCCGGAGCTGGTCGAACACCTCGAGCAGATCTGCGCCTCGGTGGACAGCCTGTTCATGGCCAATGGGCTGCACACCGCGCGGTCGGGGCTGGACCGGCTGATGAGCCAGCTCGAGGCGCAGCAGTCGGCGATCGCCGGCGGAGCGCAGGCGGAGGCGGAGGCGGAGCTGACCGCCGAGGACCAGCGGCTCAGGGAGCTCAAGAAGAAAGAGGGGACCTGGCGCGACGAACTCGCGCGCGACTTGAACGCGGTGCAACGCGAGACGCTCGAATCGGTCGACCACCAGCTCGATGAGCTGAGAGCGAAGTGGAAGAAACGGCTCGACGAGACGCGGTTGGACCTGCTGCGGCGCTCCCCGCAGCAGGCGGTTGCCGACATCACCGCCGACCTCGAGGCCCTGGTGGCCCAGGTCTCCGACGAATACCTCGCCCGGGTGGCAAAACTCACCGAAGAATGCTCGGTCGAGGCTGAGTTGGCGATCGACGCCTTCGACACCGTCGTCCGCGGCGAAGACCCTCGAAAACGTACCCACGGCGTGGTCGACCCGACGCTGCTCTCGCTCATCGTGATGGGCAGCACCATCGTCGGCCGCCAGGTGCTGCCCCACCTCGGCATCGCCGCCGGCACTTCCCTCGCCTTCCTCGCCGGTCCGCTGACGCTGGCGGTCGGAGGCGCCTGGGCCGCGGTGAACCTGGGGTTCCGGGCCATCAGGCAAAGCCGGCAGAACATGATGATGTGGGTCAACACCACCGCCATGGCGGTGAACAAAGACCTGATGCGCGCCGTCCAGGAGCGTCAGGAGCGGATCCGGCCGGTGATCGTCAACGAGTACAAGCAGCAACTTTCACAGGCGATCACCGAGGTGCAAAAGCTGGTGAGCGCCGCGCAGAATGCAGCCAAGGCGTCGCAGGAGGAGCGCGACCGAGTCGTCGCCGAGATCGCCGCCGAACATGGCGCGCTGCAGGACATTGCCGCGACCCTCGACACCGAGCTGGCCAGGCTGAGCGCACCGGCGGCGCCCGAGGAGCTTGTGCCTGAAGCGGAATCGAGGAGCGACCGCACGCCGGGTTGTCCGCACTGAGCCGGAAGGACGTTCAGCGCGATGGCGGCAAAGGTTCTGCGGTTCGGTGTGCTCGGACCGCTGGAAATGACCGTGGACGCGAAGCCGGTCCCGCTGGGCACCCCGAAACAACGCGCGGTGCTGGCGATGCTCGTCATCAATCGCAATCAGCCGGTCGCGGCCAGCAGCCTCATCAGCGCGACGTGGGAAGGGTGGCCCCCGCCGGGTGCCGAGGCCTCCATGCACTCCTACGTCTCCGAGATTCGCCGGCTGCTCGGCGACGCCGGAGTCGACCCGAGCCCCATTCTGGTCAGCACAGCCCAGGGATACCAGCTCAGCCTCCCCGAAACCGACTGCGACCTAGGCAGATTCGTCGCTGAGAAGACTGCCGGTGTAGTCGCCGCGGCGGCAGGGCGTTTCGAACAGGCCAGCCGGCACCTGAGCGCGGCGCTGGCCGAATGGCGCGGACCAGTACTTGACGACCTGCGGAATTTTCACTTCGTCGACGCGCTGGCCACCGCGCTCACCGAGGACAAGGTGATGGCGCAGGCCGCCCGCGCCGAGGCCGAAATCGCCTGCGGCAGAGGCTACGCGGTGATCGGCGAACTGGAGGCGCTGACCGCCCAGCACCCGTACCGCGAACCGGTGAGGGCGCAGCTGATCACCGCCTACTACGTCGCCGAGCGCCAGTCCGACGCGCTGGAAGCCTACCGTCGGTTCAAAGCCACCCTCGCCCACGACCTCGGCATCGACCCCAGCCCCACGGGTGAGGGTGCTGCACGAACGGATCCTGCGCCAGGAACCGCTGGACGTCCAACAACAGGCCCGCGCCGCCGCCGTCGGCCAGGTCACCGAGCTCGACCGGCGCACCACGATGGGCGTAGGCGGCACTGCGGCGCTGCGCGACCCGGCGGGACATCGCCATCTGCTGCAGGCGGTGGCCACCCGGATCGGCCGGCTGGCCGACAACGAAATCGTCCTCGACGACGCCAAGGTCAGCCGCCACCACGCCGTGATCATCGACACGGGAAGCCGATACATCATCAACGACCTCCGCTCCGCCAATGGCGTCTACGTGCAGGACGAACGCGTGCACACCAGCGCCACCCTCAACGACGGCGACCACGTCCGCATCTGCACCCACGAATTCACCTTCGAGGCGGGGCCGAAATAACGCGCGCCGCAGCGCCGGCCCAGCCACGACTCCCTGGTGGGTGAGTAGTCACCGGCTGTCGAAAAGGTCTTTCCCCGAGGCGATTTCGTTGCCCATCGCCATCAGGTGCACGGCCGACGCGTGCAGATACTCACCGGCTTCGCGGGTCGCCTGGCCGGCCAGGTAGCGCGCCCAGGTGCCTTCGATCACCGTCCCGAGCTTGAAGCACGCCAGCGCGAGGTACCACGGCAGGTGCTCTGTCTGGCGACCTCCTGCCGACTGGTAGGCCTCGAGCAGTTCGTGCCGGGTCGCCAACCCGCCGTGGGCGGCCAGTGCCGCACCAGTGGCCAGTGGATCGGCACCGCTCGGCCAGCACACCAGCATCCAGCTCAGGTCCAGCAGCGGTTCGCCGACCGTGCACATCTCCCAGTCGACGAACGCTGCCACCTCGGGCCGGTCGCGGCGCAGCAGCACGTTGTTCAGGTGCGCGTCGCCGTGCATGATTCCCGGCGGCGAGTCCGGCGGACGGTTGTCCTCCAGCCAGTCCGCGAGCCGATCGACTCCCGGCAGGGAGTCATTCGCATAGTTCTCCTGCTGGCGGTAGGCCTCGACGAAGCCGCGGAACTGCGGAACCTGCCGTGCCAGAAAGGATCCCGGCCGCTTGAGGTTGGCCAGCGGGCTGCCTTCCCACGGCACCTGGCCCAGCTTCGCCAGGCTCGCCGCATAGTGCAGCCCGACGTCGTGGCGGAACTCGGGCTTGTCGACGTACGCCTGCGCCACCTCGGTGCCCGGGTTGAACCCGTCGACGTAGTCCATCAGGTAGAAGACCACGCCGAGAACGTCGAGATCCTCACAGCCGCAGATGAACTCGGGGTGCGGCACCGCACTGCCGGCCAGCGTGCGCAGCACCGCGATCTCTCGCAGCATGGTGTTGTTGCTGGTCGGTCGCGGGTGCGCGGGCGGCCGGCGCAACACCATCCGGCGCCCGTCGACCCGCAATCCCACCACGATGTTCTGCGTGCCGCCGGCCAGCGGGGTGATGCCGCCGACCTCCGATCCGATCCCCTGTTCGCGGATCCAGTTCCGCAGCACCGCGACGTCGTCGTCGGTCAGCGTGTCTGCCACGGGACGATGGTAAGGCTCGTCGATGAGCCTCTCGGGCGAAGAGCAGACCGTCGTCGATGAGCCTCTCGGGCGAAGAGCAGACCGTCGTTGTGCCCCGCGGGGCGCCGTCCTATGGTGAGGTCATCCGGGGCGAACGGGGAAGGCTATGCACGAGATGGCGATCACCCGAAGTGTGGTCGATGCGGTGTGCGAGCACGCCGCCGGTCGTCGCGTGCACAGCGTCCGGGTTGAGGTCGGCGCGCTGTGCGCCGTGGTTCCCGACTCGATGCAGTTCTGCTTCGGCCTGGCCACCGAAGGCACCGTCGCCGCCGGCGCGCGCCTCGACCTCGACGTGCAGCCAGGGCGGGCGCGCTGCCGCACGTGCGGGAGCGAGTTCGGCTTGTCGGACTTGTTCCTGCTGTGCGCATGCGGCAGTGCCGACGTGGAGGTCCTCACCGGACAGGACATGTGGATTCTTTCGATGGAAGTGAGTTGAGATGTGCGCTACCTGCGGGTGCGGCGACGACGGCGCGGTGATCACGCTCGCCGGAGAACACCACCACCATCACGACCACGGCCACGGCCACCACGATCACGACCACCCCCACGAACACCTGCCGGCCACCGAAACGATCTCGCTGGAGCAGAAGGTACTGGCCAAGAACGATGCACTGGCCGAGGAGAACCGGAAGTGGTTGGCAGAGCGCAACATTCTGGCGTTCAACGTCACCAGCTCTCCCGGCGCCGGCAAGACCACGTTGCTGGAGCGCACCATCCGCGAGCTACAGAGCAGACGACCGGTCTCAGTCATCGAGGGCGACCAGGAGACGCTGCTGGACGCCGAGCGCATCCGCGCGACCGGTTGCCGGGTGGTGCAGATCAACACGGGCGCGGGCTGTCACCTCGACGCCGAGATGACGCACCGCGCGCTGGAAACTCTGCAGCCCGAGCCCGACTCGCTGGTCTTCATCGAGAACGTCGGAAACCTGGTCTGCCCCGCCCTGTTCGACCTCGGCGAGCAAACAAAAGTCGTGGTGATCTCGGTGACCGAAGGTGCCGACAAGCCGCTCAAGTATCCGCATATGTTCGCGGCCGCCGGACTGGTGATCATCAATAAGACGGATCTACTTCCCTACGTGGACTTTGATCTTGATATGTGTGTCTCGTACGCACGCTCAATCAATCCCGATGTGGGCATCATGCCGGTGTCGGCTACGACCGGTGAAGGGATGCACCTGTGGTACGACTGGATTGACGTTCGCGCAAACTCATGTTGGCCAAACCGGTCGTTGACAAGTCTGTGTGCCCGGAGTAGACCCAGAAACTAGCGCCACGCAAGTGGGCCGACGGTCGACTCCTGTGGCGTAGGGATCGAGTCCGTCCCGGAAAGAGCTGCATAAATGCCAACCGAGGCTGCAGTCCAAGCAGAAGAAACATTGATCCATGTGCTGTGGATCAATGCTGGTCTGAGTTGTGATGGCGATTCCGTGGCGTTGACTGCCGCCACCCAACCCAGTGTCGAGGAAATTGCGCTCGGTGCGCTTCCCGGCCTCCCCAAAGTCGCCGTCCATTGGCCCCTCATCGATTTCGAATGCGGACCCAACGGCGGTGCCGACGACTTCCTCGAATGGTTCTTCAAAGCTGACCGCGGCGAATTGGAGCCCTTCGTGCTTGTCGTCGAGGGATCCATTCCCAACGAGCAGCTGCACGACGAGGGTTACTGGTGCGGGTTCGGCAACAATCCAGCGACCGGTCAGCCGATGACCACCAGCGAATGGCTCGACCGGCTCGCACCGAAAGCCACCGCGGTGGTGGCGGTCGGCACCTGCGCCACGTACGGCGGCATCCACGCAATGGCCGGCAACCCGACCGGCGCCATGGGTGTCCCCGACTACCTGGGGTGGGATTGGAAATCGAAGGCCGGCATCCCGATCGTCTGCATCCCCGGTTGCCCCACGCATCCGGACAAT
>DASWBF010000013.1:0-12677 GCA_036390735.1 Mycobacterium sp.
AAGGACCAGGCCGAGTACATCGGCGTCGACGTCGACGGCCCGTACAAGGCTGAGCACTACCGCTACTGATTTCTGCTGGGGTTAGATCACGTCCGTGAGGGACGTGCAAACCACGCTGATGTTCGACATGCGCGCGCCGCATTGGGCCACGCCGACGAACGAGCTGTACCGGGCTGCGCTCGAAATGGCGGCGTTCGCTGACGACATCGGGGTGGACCGTATCAACCTGATGGAGCACCACGGTTCCGACGACGGCTATCTGCCGCAGCCCTTCACGCTCGCGGCCGGCATGGCGGCGGTGACGAACAATCTGCGCTTCATTCTCGGGGCGGTGCTCCTGCCGCTGCACGAGCCGGTGATGGTCGCCGAACAGATCGCGATCACCGATCTCATCTCCAACGGACGACTGAACGTCATTTTCGGTGCCGGTTACGTCCCGTTCGAATTCGCGATGTTCGGCAGGTCGCTGAAGGACCGCGCGAGACTGATGGACTCGGGTATCGAAATCATCCTGCGAGCGTTGCGCGGCGAGAAGTTCGAAGCGGAAGGTCGTCCCGTCTGCGTCCGGCCGCTGCCCGTGCAGAAGCCCGAAGACATCATCCTGGTCGGCGGCGGCGTGGAGGCGTCCGCGAAACGCGCCGCCAGACACGGTGTCGGTTTCGGGCCGATAAACCCCGCGCTGGTCGACGTCTATCTGGAAGAATGCCGCAGGCTTGGCCGCGAACCGGGCCAATACTTTCGGCCGGGACCCGTGCCGATAAGCATCCACCTCTGCGAGGACCCCGACCAAGGCTGGGCCGCTATCGAACAGCACGCGGTTCATGTCATCACGGAATACGCCAAATGGGCCGAGCAGGAGGCGCAGGAAAGTGGCAGGGCCTCCACCTCGCCGTTCAAGGGGCTGACAGAACCCGCCGTGCTGCGCCAGATGGGATTGTTCGCGGCCTGGACGCCCGATGAGCTGCTGGCGAAGGTTCCCGAGATGCCTGACCGGTCGACGTTCCCGTTCCAGCCGTTGCTCGGCGGCCTGTCGCCCGACGAAGGCTGGAAAAGCCTCGAACTACTCAAGCAGACCATGCCCAAGCTCAAGGCGGCGATTGCGGCGCTGGCTTGATTGAATAACTGCCGTGGCGGGCATGCTGATCGCGATCGAAGGTGTCGACGGCGCCGGCAAGCGCACGCTGGGCGACGGCCTGCGCGCGGCGTTCGAAAGCAATCACCTCTCGGTGGCCGGCCTGTCGTTCCCGCGCTACGGGCATTCGGTCGCTGCCGACCTCGCCGCCGAGGCGCTGCACGGCCAGCACGGCGACCTCGCGTCGTCGGTGTACGCGATGGCGGTGTTGTTCGCCATCGACCGGGCCGGCGCCCGTGAGGAGATCGGCCACCTGAGAGCCGCCTACGACGTCGTTATCCTCGACCGCTACGTCGCGTCGAACGCCGCGTACAGCGCGGCGCGACTGCATCAGGACGCCAACGGTGAGGTCGTCGACTGGGTACGGGACCTCGAATACGAGCGGCTGCACATGCCCGCCCCCGACTGGCAGGTGCTGCTCGACGTGCCCGCCGAGCTGGCCGCCGACCGCGCCCGTCACCGCGAAGACAACGACGTAACCCGCGCCAGGGACTCCTACGAACGCGACGACGAACTGCAGCGCCGCACCGTCGAGGTGTACTCCGGGTTGGCCGCCGAGGGCTTCGGCGGACGCTGGCAGATCGCGGGTCCAGACGTCGATCCAAGGACTCTCGCGGGCCAGCTCAGCCGTTAGCACGCAAAACGCCCGTGTGGTAGCCGGGATTTATCCCGATCTGGTGACACCATGGACACCATGAGGCAAAGGATTCTTGTGGTCGACGACGATCCGTCGCTCGCCGAAATGCTCACCATCGTGTTGCGAGGGGAGGGTTTCGACACGGCAGTGATCGGCGACGGCACGCAAGCGCTCACCGCGGTGCGCGAACTGCGTCCCGATCTGGTGCTGCTGGACCTGATGCTGCCCGGCATGAACGGCATCGACGTGTGCCGCGTGCTGCGGGCGGACTCCGGCGTGCCGATCGTGATGCTGACCGCGAAGACCGACACCGTGGACGTCGTGCTCGGGTTGGAGTCCGGCGCCGACGACTACGTGATGAAGCCGTTCAAGCCCAAGGAGCTGGTCGCCCGTGTGCGCGCCCGGCTGCGGCGCAACGAGGACGAGCCTGCCGAGATGCTGTCGATCCACGACGTCGACATCGACGTGCCGGCGCACAAGGTGACCCGGCTGGGCGAGCAGATCTCGTTGACCCCACTGGAGTTCGACCTGTTGGTGGCGTTGGCGCGCAAACCGCGGCAGGTGTTTACTCGTGATGTGCTGCTCGAACAGGTGTGGGGGTACCGGCATCCCGCCGACACCCGTTTGGTCAACGTGCACGTTCAGCGACTGCGAGCCAAGGTCGAGAAGGATCCTGAGAACCCGCAAGTGGTGCTGACTGTTCGAGGAGTGGGATACAAGGCCGGACCTCCGTGATATTCACCGCTCGGCGGCGGTCGTGATCTGGGGCTCGAGGCGACGCATTCGGAGTCGTTGGGGGCGGGCTGCGCCCTTCATGCGCGGGCTGAGTGCGTTAAGTCGAGCCGTCGGTCTCGCGTGGCGTCGATCGCTGCAGCTGCGAGTGGTGACCCTGACCCTGGGGTTGTCTCTTCTGGTGATCATGGCTCTCGGCTTCGTGCTGACCAGCCAGATCACCGACCGCGTGCTCGACTCCAAGGTGCATGCCGCAACAGAGGAGATCGAGCGGGCCCGCACCACCGTCAGCGGCATCGTCGGTGGCGAGGAGAGCCGCTCCCTGGACAGCAGCCTGCAGCTGGCCCGCAACACGCTCACCGACCGCAAGACCGATCCCGGCGCCGGCAGCAACCTGGGTGGAGCGTTCGACGCCGTGCTCGTGGTGCCCGGCGACGGCCCGCGCGCGGCGACGTCCGCCGGGCCGGTGACGCAGATCCCAAAAGCTTTGCGCGATTTCGTCAAGGCCGGACAGGTCAGCTACCAGTACGCCACCGTGCGCACCGAGGGCTTCACCGGTCGGGCGCTGATCATCGGCAGCCCGACCACCGGGCCGGTATCCAACCTCGAGCTGTATCTCATCTACCCGCTGTCCAGCGAGGAGAGCACGATCGCGCTGGTGCGCGGGACCATGCTCACCGGCGGCTCGGTGCTGCTGGTGCTTCTCGCGGCGATCGCGGTCGTGGTGTCGCGGCAGGTGGTGCAACCCGTGCGCTCGGCGTCGCGAATCGCGGAGCGGTTCGCCGAAGGACATCTGTCCGAACGCATGCCGGTGCGCGGCGAGGACGACATGGCGCGACTCGCGGTGTCGTTCAACGATATGGCCGAAAGCTTGTCGCGGCAGATCACCCAACTCGAAGAGTTCGGCAACCTGCAGCGGCGGTTCACCTCTGACGTCAGCCACGAGCTGCGCACCCCACTGACGACCGTGCGGATGGCGGCCGACCTGATCTACGACCACAGCGAAGACCTCGACCCGTCGCTGCGGCGCTCGACCGAGCTGATGGTCAGCGAGCTGGACCGTTTCGAGACATTGCTCAACGACCTGCTCGAGATTTCGCGGCACGACGCGGGTGTGGCGGAGCTGTCCGTCGAGCAGCTGGACCTGCGCGTGACGGTGCGCAGTGCGCTCGAGAATGTCGGGCACCTGGCCGACGACGCGGGCGTCGAGGTGGACGTGGAGCTGCCGGAGGCCGAAGTGATCGCCGAGGTCGACCCGCGCCGCGTCGAGCGGATCCTCCGCAACTTGATCGCCAACGCCATCGACCATGCCGAACACAAGCCGGTGCAGATCCGGATGGCCGCCGACGACGACACCGTGGCCGTCACGGTCCGCGACTTCGGGGTCGGGCTGCGCCCCGGCGAGGAGAAGCTGGTGTTCAGCCGATTCTGGCGCTCCGACCCGTCGCGAGTGCGGCGCTCCGGCGGCACCGGGCTGGGGCTGGCGATCAGCATCGAGGACGCGCGGCTGCACCAGGGGCGGCTCGAGGCGTGGGGCGAGCCCGGCAAGGGCGCCTGCTTCCGGTTGACGCTGCCGCTGATGCGTGGTCACAAGGTGACGACGAGCCCGCTGCCCCTCAAACCCGGTGCGCCCAAGAACAGCGCGCGCCCCACCCCGCGCCAGCGGGAGCCGGCGGAGAGCGTATGAGACGCCTCGTCACCGTCGTGATGCTTGTCATCGCGGTAGCCATTACCGGATGTGCCGGCGTGCCATCATCGTCGGCGCCTCAGGCCATCGGAACCGTCGAACGCTCGGCGCCGCCGAGCCTGCCCAAGCCCACCCCGGGCATGGATCCCGACGTCCTGCTGCGCGAGTTCCTCAAGGCCACGGCCGACCCGGCCAACCGCCATCTGGCCGCGCGCCAGTTCCTGACGGAGTCGGCGTCGCGCGGCTGGGACGACGCCGGCAGCGCGATGCTGGTCGACAACGTGGTGTTCGTCGAAACCCGCAGTGCCGACCGGGTTTCGGTGAACATGCGCGCGGACATTCTCGGGTCGCTCTCCGACATCGGGGTGTTCGAGACCGCCGAAGGTGCCCTACCCGATCCCGGGTCGATCGAACTGTTGAAGACCAGCGGCGGGTGGCGCATCGACCGGCTGCCCAACGGCGTGTTCTTGGACTGGCAGCAGTTCCAGGAAACCTACAAGCGCCACAACCTGTACTTCGCCGATCCGATCGGCAAGACCGTCGTGCCCGATCCGCGCTATGTCGCGGTGTCGGACCCCGATCAGCTGCCGACCGAACTGATGAGCAAGCTGATCGCGGGTCCGCGACCCGAGATGGCCAACTCGGTGCGCAACATGTTGGGTGCGCCGCTGAGGCTGCAGGGGCCGGTAACCCGCGCCGACGGCGGCAAGACAGGCATCGGCCGCGGCTACGGTGGCGCCCGCATCGAGCTCGAAGGCTTGTCGACCACCGACCCGCACAGTCGGCAATTGGTTGCGGCACAAATCATTTGGACTTTCGCGCGGGCCAGCATCACGGGTCCGTACGTGATCAACGCCGACGGCGCCGCGCTCGACGACCGGTTCGCCAACGGGTGGGAGGCCACCGACGTCGCGTCGACGGACCCCGGTGCCGACGACGGCGCCGCGGCGGGTCTGCATGCACTGGTGGGCGGGTCGCTGCTGGCGGTCGAGAACGACAACACGCCGCGGGTGCCCGGGTCGTTCGGCCAGATGCCCGAGCAGAGGTCGGCGATGCTGTCGCGCACCGGCCGCGACGTGGCGTCGGTGGTCGCCCTGCGCGGTGGCCAGCCGGACACGAATGCGTCGTTGTGGATCGGACCCAGCGGCGGGGTGGCGGTCGAGGCGACCGACGGCCGCACCATCACCCGGCCGAGTTGGTCGCTGGACAACGCGGTATGGGTGGTGATCGACGGCACCAACGTGGTGCGCGTGATCCAGGAGGCCGCGTCCGGGCAGCCGGCCCGAATTCCGGTCAATGCCACCGCCGTCACCACCCGGTCCCCGGGTCCTGTCACCGAGTTGCAGTTGTCGCGGGACGGGACGCGGGCGGCGATGGTGATCAACGGGCAGGTCATTCTCGCGACCGTCGAACAGACGCCGGGCGGCGAATACGCGCTGACGTACCCGCGCCGGCTGGGCTTCGGGCTGGGCTCGTCGGTGGTGTCGCTGTCGTGGCGCACCGGCGACGACATCGTCGTCAGCCGCACCGATGCGCAGCATCCGGTGTCCTACGTGAACCTCGACGGGGTGAACTCCGACGCCCCCGGCCGCAACGTCGCGTCGCCGGTGTCCACCGTGGTGGCCAACCCGTCAACCGTGTACATCGCCGACCAGCGCGGTGTGCTGCAGCTGTCGAGCGCGGCGGCCGAGAACGAGCAGCGGTGGGTCGACGTGCGGCCGCTGATGATCCCCGGCGCGGTCCCGGTCTTGCCGGGCTAGCGTGTGTCGCCGACGACGGTCAGGCTATGCTCTGTTGCCGTGGCAGAGGAAACAAAAAACGGGCCGGGGGAATCTGCAGCTTCAGAGTCGACCGAGACCGAAGTCGAGGAAACGCAGGCCTCGGAGGCGACCGATACCGAGGAACCCACGGAGCGCGCCCGCACCAGGCATTCCGCGCAGTCGCGTGCGGGTTTGGCCGCTCGCGCGCTGACTGCTGTCGCGTTGGTCGTCGCATTAGCCGCGCTGGGTGTTTCGTTGTGGGTGTTGCTCAAGAAGCCGTGGACCGAAAGTTCGTCCGCCGAGACGACCAGTACCCGCCGCCGGGGCCGAGTCCGCAGCAGGTCGCCGACGCGAAAGCAAAGGCCTGCGCTGCGTACGTGACGGTGAGTAATGCGGTGAGCGGACGCGCCAACGCACCCATCGGTTCTGAGCCGGAGGCGGTCGCCGCGAACGCTCGGCTGGCGGCGGCCGCCGGGCAGCCCTTTCTGCTCGAGCGCCTCGATCCCGCCACCCCAGCGCCGCTCGCCGACGCGATCCGCAAGTACGCGGCCAATATTCAAGACGTCGCGATGTTTTCGCTGGCCGGGGTCGGCAGCGATGAGCCGGCTCAGGGTGCCCGCATCAACGAGTGGCCGGCACTGAACACTCAGATCACCGACTTGTGTAAGTAGCTTTCGCGCCGAGCGGGAATTTGTGACACGCAATTCCGCCGGAAGCGTGAGATAAGTGGCCATTCGGCGGACGCGTAGCTATGGCCGCGACCGTGCTGGGTGGTGAAGCTGGCATTCGGGTGAGGCACTCGACGATGAACGACTCCCGCTCATCGGCCATGGCTGGTATCCGGTGCGACGTCGTCAGCCAAGCGTGCCAACACCTGTACGTTCTTCAGGAACGGAGTGATGATGTCGACAGGCAGCGGGAACACCACAGTGGAGTTCTGGTCCGCGCCGAGCTCCAAAAGTGTTTGCAGATATCGCAATTGCAGTGATGCGGGGCTCTTCGACAGCGTGTCGGCCGCTTGCCGCAGCTCTTCGGAGGCCTGCAGTTCACCTCGGGCATTGATGATTTTCGCGCGCCGCTCACGCTCGGCTTCGGCCTCACGCGCCATCGCACGCTGCATGGATTCGGGGATCTCCACGTCCTTGATCTCCACGACCCGGACCTCCACGCCCCAAGGCTGCGTCATCTTCTCGATGATCGTCCGTAGGTCGCTGTTGAGGTCCTCGCGGTGGGCGAGCAGGGTGTCGAGGTCTGCGCGGCCGAGCAGCGACCGCAGTGTGGTCTGCGCGATCTGCGACGTCGCCACCGCGTAATTCTCCACGGCCAGAATGGCTTTCAGCGGATCGGTGACCTGAAACATTACGACGGCGTTGACTCGGGCGGGGACGTTGTCGCGGGTGATCACTTCCTGGGGCGGGATGGTCAGCGTCACCACCCGCTGGTCGACCCGGATCATCTTGTCGATGAGCGGTATCAGAAACCGAAGTCCCGGTTGGTAGAGCTGACGGACGTGGCCCATCCGGAAGACCACTCCCCGTTCGTATTCGCGCAACACCGTAAGTGAGACGAACGCCAGCGCGACGACGATAACGACGGCGAATGCGACGGCGAGCACTGTTGCGGTCATTGTTGAGAGTCTTCCCTGGCGGCGAACCCGCCACCCCACCGGGTGGAGTAGCGGTCGATCGCGGCCGCCGCCGCCTCCTCCTCACCGGACCGGTGCGGCAGGTGCGCCGGCGCGTTCGACGGGGTGTTCCAGAAGTGCCGCGCCAGCGGCACTCCTGCGATGATCACCAGCACCGACGCACCGAGCAGCACCAGCGCGTCCGCCGCCGAATGGCTGCCGATCAGCATCGCCAGCGGCATCACGAGCGCCATCCCGGCGATCGCGCAGGCGATTCCGCGGTGGAACCGCCCGGCCTCGGAGTGCGGCCACGAGTCGACCTCGCGGGTGACCTCGCGTCCGTGGTCAGACGTGGTGCAGGTGGACTTGACCGGGCAGCTGTTGCACACCGTCGGCGATGCGCGGTAACGCATGACCCGGTGCTGTGGATCAAACGACGTCGGCCACAGCCACTGGTCCTGCGGGCAGACCCACGCATCGTGGTTGGCGTGGTAGGTGAAACTACCTGTGCGCCACCGGGTTGCACGCGACGACGACCGGCGCGCCAGCAGGTCGATGCCCCACGCGATCGCGAGGAGCAGCAGCGCGTAGATCGCGACGAGCCATACCGACGCGGTCATTTCTCGGCTGGCGCCTTATCCGTCTCGATCTCGGTGTACAGCGGGTGCTCGGGCAGCTCTTGTGCGGTGGTCCCAGAACGGAAGTGTCGCAACGCTTGCCATGCGATCCAGATGAACGGCAGGACACCGCCGACGATGAGGATCACGTCGCCAGGCAACCGCAGCCACTCCAGCAGCGCATTCCCGGGCTGGGTGAGGTAGCCCAGCGACCGCGCGTCGACGTATCCGTCGTTGACCGAGTGGAACAGCTGCAGGATGCCCAACGGGAGCAGGGTCGCGAAGACCATCCACGCCAAGCCGATGTTCATCGACCAGAATGACAGCCTGGCCATCTTTTCGGGCCACTTGTCGGCCGGAATCGCGTACCGGAACGCGAACATCGCCAATGCGACCGCGAGCATTCCGTACACGCCCATCATCGCCGCGTGGCCGTGGTTGGCGGTCAACGCGGTGCCGATCTGGTAGTAGGAAACGATCGGCAGGTTGATCAGGAAACCGAAGATGCCGGCGCCTACGAAGTTCCAAAAACCAACGGCCACAAGGAACATCACCGCCCAGCGATGGGGGAACGGGTGGGCGCTTCCGGCCTGCTGGCGCGAGCCGAGCTGAAGGAACGCCCAGGCCTCGACGGTCAGGAACGTCAACGGGATGACTTCTGCCGCCGAGAAGAACGCGCCCAGCGCCATGTGCTCGACGGGGGTTCCCGAGAAGTACAGGTGGTGCATCGTGCCGATGACGCCGCCCGCGGAGTACAGGATGATGTCTAGGAAGATGATGCCCAGCGCGATCCGCTGACGCACCACGCCGAGCAGCACGAAGATGTAAGCCACCATCACCGTCGTGAACAGCTCGAGGAAGTCCTCGACCCACAGGTGCACCACCCAGAACCGCCAAAAGTCCGCGACGGTGTAGTGCGCGTCGCTGCTGGCGAGTAGTCCCACCGCGTAGAAAGCAGGAATCGCCAGGCCGGCGAACAGGAACAGCCACGGCATGTTCAACTTCGACTCGCCCTTGAGCCGAGAGCGCATGCCTCGCCAGACGATCACGATCCAGAAGAACATCCCCACGACCAGAAGGATCTGCCAAATCCGTGGCAGGTCAAGGTATTCCCACTGCTGCGAGAACAGCGATCCCTCCGGCAGTACGCCGTAGATCGACAGCGCTTCGGTGATCAGCGACCCGAAGACGACGAGCGCCACCGCGCCGAGCAATCCGTAGACAAGCCAGCTCTGCCGCCGCGGCTCGCGCCGAGCGATGAACGGCGTCAAGAAGATTCCGCCGGCGAGGAAGGCCGCCGCCGTCCAGAACAACGCCAGCTGGACATGCCAGGTCCGGGCGAGGTTGTACGGAAGCAGCCGGGCCAGGTCCAGGCCGAAGAACGTCGACAAGTCGGCCCGGTAGTGCTGGGCCGCGGCGCCGACCAGGGTCTGCGCCAGGAAAAGAACGGACACGACCGCGAAGATCCAGATCGACGCGCGCTGCGCGGGCGTGAGCGGCACCTCGCCGGGCTGGCGGTACGCCAGCATCGGCGCCTCGGCGCTCTGCCAGCCGACCTTCTGACTCCACCGCCCGTAAAGCGCGAACATGATGCCGGTGCCGCCGAGCAGTGCGACCAGCGACAGCATCGACCACACCACCACCTGACCGGTCGGGCCGTTGTCGACGCGCGGCTCGGATGGCCAGTTGTTGGTGTAGGTGTAGCTGTGGCCGGGACGCTCCGCAGCCGACGCCCACGCCGTCCACGCGAAGAACGCGGTCAGGTCGTTGATGTCGGCGGCGTCGCTGATGGCGTTGGGTAACAGGCCGTATTTGTTGGAGTCCTCGCCGAAGTAGGTCGCGTAATGCTGCCGGATGTTCTCGAACGCCTTGGCCTGCCGGTTGGTGAACACGACGGTCTTGGTGCCGGGGTTGTAGCGGTTGGTCCGGAACTCTGTGACGACGCGGTCTCGCGGGTCGGCGACGCCCTCGGCCCGGAACTGGCCGGCCACGTCGTCGGCGGCCATGCGCAGGTACTCGGCGGTGAAGTCCGGTCCGAGGTAGGCGCCGTGGCCGAGCACCGACCCGTACTCCTGCAGCCCTCTCGCCTGGAACAGCTCTTGGCCGCGGGTGATCTGCTGGCCGGTGAACAGCACCTGTCCGGATTCGGTTACGACCTTGTCCGGCAACGGCATTGACGCCGTGTAGGTGCGGTAGGCCAGGATGCCCATCACGAAGAAGCCGAAGATCATCACCAAGGCGACGCCTTGGACCCACCCCTTGCCGATGAGGCGTTCGGAGGATGGCTGATCGGTTTCCGGTGCTGACGACGACTGTGCTGGATCGATGGCCATACGACGCCCCTTGCCTCGTGCCTGCCCGCGTACCTCGTATGTATCACGGTGGGTGGTGAACCAAACGCATATTCAGGGGCTTGATTGGTGCGGGGCGAACCTTCGATAGCACCGGTACGAAATCGGTGTCGGTCGTGATCGCCACACTGGCCTCGTGCTCGACCTGGTGTTGCCGCTCGAATGCGGCGGCTGCGGCGCCTCGGCCACACGATGGTGCGACGCCTGCGCGCGCGAGCTCGCTCTCAAACCAGCCGACCCGCGACTGATCAACCCCCGCGTGGACCCGCGAGTGCCGGTGTTCGCGCTGGGCCGCTACGCCGGCGCCCGCCGCACCGCGATCGTGGCCGCCAAGGAGCACGGCCGATCGGATCTGATCGTCCCGCTATCAGACGCACTGGGCGAAGGAGTGGACCGGCTCGTCGGCTGGGGCATCGTCGACCGACCGCTCACCTTGGTGCCCGCACCCACCCGTCGGGCCGCCGCCCGCCGCCGCGGCGGTGACCCGGTGGCCCGCATTGCCACGGCCGTCGCCAACCACCGCGACGGCGTCGACGTCGTAAACGCTCTGCGCATGCGCGCGACGACGCGCGACTCGGTCGGACTGTCGACCACGGCCCGCCAGCGCAATGTCCACGGCCGGGTGCGGTTACGCCGACCCATCGGAAGAACCGTGCTGCTGGTCGACGACATCGTCACCACCGGCGCCACTGCCGCCGAGTCCGTCTGCATCCTGCAAGGCGCAGGTGCCCGTGTCGCCGGGGTGCTGGCGATCGCCCACGCCTGACGGCGCTGCCAATTTCTCCGCCGCCAAACCAACGTGAAGAACTGGCAACAGGTCTGCCAAATCGGTGGCACGTGATGGTGAACAGGTACTACGGTCGGGGCAAGTACTGGTTCACGGAATCCGTGAAACGCGGCCGCCTCAACAAACGAGGCGCCACTTGCCGACAGCGGTAGGAGGTGAGTCTTTCGACCTCTGGCCCCGGTGGGTGGCGAAACGGCCATCGTTCAAATCCCGCCGGCCCGTCCACAGAACCGGGCACGCCGGAACCGCGTGCGACTCCGCGACAGAAACGAGTTGTCAAGCATGTCAAGCCGATCCGTGGAATCCGACCGGGAGTTGTCCCCCGAGCAATCCGACGAGCAGCTCGAGCCGACGGCGGCGGCCGAGGTGGTGGTGAAGGGCCGCAACGTCGAGATCCCCGACCATTTCCGTGTCTACGTATCGCAGAAGCTCGCTCGCCTCGAGCGGTTTGACCGCAGCATCTACCTCTTCGACGTCGAGCTCGACCACGAGAAGAACCGCCGCCAGCGCAAGAACTGCCAGCACGTGGAGATCACGGCACGCGGCCGCGGCCCGGTGGTCCGCGGCGAGGCCTGCGCCGACAGCTTCTACGCCGCCTTCGAGTCGGCGGTCAGCAAGCTGGAGAACCGGCTGCGGCGCAGCAAAGACCGGCGCAAGGTTCACTACGGCGACAAGACCCCGGTGTCACTCGCGGAAGCCACCGCTGCGGCCCCGCCGCCGGACACCGCCCCCGCGGAGGCAGCCTCGGCCCCGGCCGACGGCGCCACTGTCGACGAGCATGAGCCCGGCCGCATCGTGCGCACGAAGGAGCACCCGTCGACCCCGATGACCGTCGACGACGCGCTCTACGAGATGGAGCTGGTCGGCCACGACTTCTTCCTGTTCCACGACAAGGACAGCGACAAGCCGTGCGTCGTGTACCGCCGCCATGCCTACGACTACGGTCTGATCCGGCTCGCCTGACGGCGCCACCAGCACAACCCTCTGACAAGTCGGGGACACGGAACAGGTTTGTCCACAGCCTTTTCGGCTGTGGATGAAGCCGCCGCTTGTCGGTGGGCGGGGATATCATTCGAATATGCGTTCGAACGCGGTGCTGGATCGGGACGGGGTGATGGCCGTCGTCGAGCGCTACCGCGGGGCGCTGTCGGAGTTGGTGGATCTGCCGTTGGACGCGCTGGGCGTGGCTGATCTGTTCGCGGTGCTCGACGCCACCGAAACCGGCCGCTGCCAAACCCCGGTGATCGAGCACCAGGCCATCAACCGCATCGCCGCGCAGGCCACCCCCGAGCAGATCGGCAGATCACTGAAGAAGACGCTGGCCGCCCGGCTGCGCATCCGGCCCGGCGA
>DASWBF010000014.1:0-10573 GCA_036390735.1 Mycobacterium sp.
CGAACTCGGCGATGCGATGTTCCTCGGACAGGATTTTGAGCTTGCGCAGCGGCAGGCCTCGGGCAACGGCCTGGTCGATCACCCAAGGCGCTCGAAGAGCTCCAACGTCCTGGCCTGCAGGCCAAGCGCTTTGGTGCTGACGTTGTGGTGCGCGGCCGCGTCCACGCATCGCACATCGACGCCGCGCCGGCGTAACTCCGCCGCGGCGGCGAGCCCCACCGGCCCGGCGCCGACCACTAAGACGTCGCAGTGATGCGCGTCCATCACCTACCCCCGTCCGGGAACGCTGGCAGCACGTAGCGGGCGAAAAGCCGCATCTGCTCGAGCATTTCGTCGACTGTGTTGGCCACGAACAGCGTGGCGAAGAAGCCGTCCAGTCCGGCCTTCTCGAACGCGGCCACCTTTTCGCACACGTCGTCGGGCGTTCCGATCAAGTTGTCGGCTACGTACTTGTCGAGATCGACGCCCTTCATCATGGTGTCCTTAAGCGAGGTCCGGAACAGCTCGAACGTCGACTTCTCAAGTCGCTCGCGGGCCTGCTCGGCGGTGTCGGCCAGGCACACCACCGACTGCAAGCCGATGGTGATCGTCGACGGGTCGCGGCCGGCCGCGGCCGCGTAGTCGGCCACTTTCGCTCGGCCGGAGGCGATTTCGGCCGGCCCGAGCTTGGCGGGCAGCCACCCTTCGCACCGCTCGCCCGCGCGTTGGAGCGCGCCCTTCCCGTTTCCGCCCGAGAAGATCGGCAGCGGCGACTGAACGGGTTTCGGGTACGACTCGACATCCAGGAACCGCCGGTACTTGCCTTCATACGTGGACCGCGGCTTTTCGAACAGCACGCGGAGCGCCTCGATGCCCTCGGCCATCAAGTGGGTCCGGTTCGCGTCAGCCAGATCCGGGACCACGGCTTCGAACTCGTCGCGGTAACCGCCGACCGCCACCGCCAACGTGACCCGTCCGCCGCTGATGTGGTCGAGCGTGGCCACCTGCTTGGCCAGCAGCACCGGGTCGCGCATCGGCAGCACCAGAATTCCGGTCCCTAGCCGCACCACGGAGGTCTTGGCCGCGATCGTCGCGAGCATCATCAGCGGTTCGAAATAGTCGGGCGCGGCTGGCCAGGCCTCGCGCACGAATCGTTGGGTGCTGAGGTGGTCGTTGCCGGCGACCTCGTGATACCCGAGCTGCTCGGCCTCGACGCCGATCCGCACGACGTCGTCGGCGGTGGCGAACGGAACGGGATAGACCATACCGGCAAGACACGTGGGAACGTCAACTCCGAACTTCATGCCTACAACGATGGGCCGGTCACGGGTCCGACCGAATCTGTCGCGTGACTGAATTACGCCAGGTTCAGCGCGGCCAATTCATAGCGCCCGCCGACGCCGAGCTTCGGAAACGCCTTGTACAAGTGGTAGCCGACGGTGCGGGGACTGATGAACAACTGCGCGCCGATGTCCCGGTTGCTCATGCCGGTCGCCGCCAGGCGCACCACCTGCAGTTCCTGCGGGGTGAGGTGTGCCGCGCCGCTGGCCTGCTGTGCGGCCGAGGCGACGGTCTCTCCCGTCGCCCGCAGCTCAGTACGGGCACGCTCGGCCCACGAGTGCGCGCCGGTCTCCTCGAAGACGCGCAACGCGTCCCGCAGCGGCTCTCGCGCCTCGGATCGACGCCGGCACCGGCGCAGCCATTCGCCGTAGAGCAACTCGGTGCGAGCCCTGGCCATCGGCCGGTTCGTGTCGCGGTACAGCCGCGCCGCCGCCCGGTAGTGCTCCTCGGCCTCGGCGTCAGCGCCCAGCAGCGCCCGGCACCGATGCAGGTTGGCCTGCACCACGGGATTCTTTCGGTGCGACGCCCACAGCTCGTACCACGTCATGACCTCCGCGGCTTGCTCGGGATGGCCGCTGCGCGCCGCGGCCTCGGCCCACTCGGGCGGCGCAAGGTAGGCCAGGGTCGGGTGGCGTTGCAGCCGGCTGGGCAGCGCGGTCAGTCGTTGCAGCGCCTCGGCGTACCGCCCGTAGCCGAGGTCGAGCACGGCCACCGCCAGCGCGGCCAGCCCGACGCCGGAGGACTGCCTTTCCGATCCGCGACGCATCGCTTCGGTGGCCAGCACCACGCATCGTTCCTCGTCGCCGGTCATCGCGGAGATCCGAGCCAACACGCCGCGCAGGTTGGCTGCCGAGTGGTGCTGCCCGGTGTCCTCGGCGATTTGAATTCCCTCGGTGGCCGCACGGAGCGCTTCCTGCAGCCGCCCCGCCATCAGGGCGGCCTGCGCGTGCTGAAGCAGGATGTGCGGCAGCCCGCCGATCAGGCCGCGCGCGCGGGCCTCGGTCAGCATCCGCTCCGTCTGAGCCGACGCCTCGTCGGCGTCGCCGATGACCATCCGCAAGAAGGCGCTGTGAATGGGCAGGTTTCCGATCGTCATCCCCAGCTGGTCCGGTCGGATCGCCCGAACCGCCGGCAGCAGCGACGCAACCTGGTCTTCGGGCCTGTCCGACTGCAGCTTGGCGAGGATGGACGTCGCCTGCAGCATCGGCCGCAGCGGGTGATCGGCGGGCAGCACCAGGCCGTTCATGATTTCGATGGCCCTGCTGAGATGCGGCGCCTCGTCGGCGAAGTAGGCCATCCGGACGACTTCGACCAGCATCCTGGCGGCTTCTTCGCGATCGGTGTGGTAGACGGTCACCGCGCCGTCGAGCAACATCTCGGAGGCGTGGCGCGGGGTCCCCCGCTCGAACTCCACGCGGGCCCTGACCCAGGCGAGTTGCGCCAACGTCCGGCGATCCTCAGTCAGCGTCGACGCCTCCTCGGCCAGGCTCGCGGCGCGATCCAGCTGCGCCGAATCACGCGAATTCATCGCCGCGGCCGCAAGCCGCCGACCGCGTACTGCCGGGTCGGCCGTGAGGCGAGCAGCGCGTTCCATTGCCGCGGCGCTGGCGGCGTATCCGCCGCGCAGCACGGCCCTGTCGGCAGCCGCGGCCATCGCGGCGGCGGCCTCGTCGTCGTAACCGGCTGCGGCTGCGGCTAGATGCCACGCATGACGATCGGCGTACTCGGGCTCATCCACCGCGTCGGCGAGCGCCCGATGCACGGCCAGCCGCTCACCCACGGACGATCGCGTGTATACCGCGGACCGAATCAGCGGATGCCGGAACGTGATTGACTCGTTAGTCAGCCGGATTAGCTGTGCACGCTCGGCAGGCTCGAGGTCGGCCAACGAGCGGCCGATGCGGCCCGCGGCGGCCAGGACCACGCCGAGCTCGCCGGTGTCCTCGGCGGCGGCCACCAGCAGCGCGAGACGCGTGTCCGCAGCCAACCCGTCCAGTTGCGCGCCGAACGCGTCGAGCACTCGGCGCCCTCCGATGGACAGACCCTCCGTCACGGCGGGCGGGCCCGCGGTCACCGATTCTGCTCTGCGCAGCGCGGCGGCCAGTTCGATCAGCGCCAGCGGGTTGCCGGTGGCCTCCCCGATGAGCCGATCGCGGACGCCTGAGGCGAGGTCGGCGGCGCGCTCAGCGAGCAGCGCAGAGGCGGCGGACTGGCTGAGACCTGGCAGCCCCAACACCGTCAGTCCGCGGAAATCTTCGGCCACCCCGAAGTCTCGGACGGCCAACAGCAGCACGATGCCCTCTGCGCCTAGGCGGCGCCCAGCAAACAACAGCGTGTCGATCGAGGCCCGGTCCAGCCATTGGGTGTCGTCGATCACGCACAGCAGCGGCCCGTCGGCGGCCACCTCCGACAGCAGAGTCAACGTGGCCAGGCCGGCGAGGAACCGGTCCACACCCGGGGCCTGCGCCAGACCGAAGGCCGCACGAAGCGCCGCCGCTTGCGGTTCGGGGAGCGTGTCGAGCCGGTCCAGCACGTCGCGCAGCAAGAACTGGAGGGCGGCGAACGGCAGCTCCGCCTCGGATTCCACACCCGCGCACCGCAATACCTCAAAGCCTTTGGCGTGGGCCGCCACGTGGTCGAGCAGGGCCGTCTTGCCACTGCCGGCCTCACCCTGGATCACTAGGACCGAACTGTGGCCCGACCGGCCGCCATTCAACAGCCGTTCAATGTCGGCGAGCTCCGCTGCCCTTCCGTGCAGCACGGTTTCAACCTATCGGTTCCGCGCCTCCGCTTCACGTTGCGAGCGTGCGTGAATGCCAGCCATCTCGGCGTGTCGTTGGCAAGACGCGCGCTCGCGCAGACGGCAACGGAGCGCTACAGCGGCGCACCGCCGCGCAGGTGCTCGAAGATCAGCGACGTCTGCGTCCCCGCGACGTCAGGGTCGGCATTGAGGTTCTCGACGACGAACGCCCGCAGGTCGTCGGTGTCGCGGGCGGCGACGTGCAGGATGAAGTCGTCGGCGCCAGCCAGGAAGTAGACGTCGATCACCTGCGGCAGCTTGCGGATCTCTGAGATGAAGTGGCGGATCCGCCCGCGGGCCTTGGACTGCAGGCTCACCGAGATCATTGCCTGCAACGGGCGGCCGATCGCGGCAGGGTCGACATCGGTGTAGAAGCCGCGGATGACGCCGATGTCCTGGAGTCGCCGCAACCGGCCGTGGCAGGTCGACGGCGCGATGCCGACCATGTCGGCAAGCGCAGTGTTGGGAATCCGCGCGTCGTCGTGCAGGGCTTTGAGGATCCGGCGGTCGATGTCGTCGATCTGCGGCGGCCGAACATCCTTCGACGGCCCAGCCGTGTTCACTACTAATTTCGCCGATCGTTCTGCCATTCGGCTATCGTACAGAATTTTCATCGTGTTGTTTGTGTAAGAGCTGAAGGTTCTTCAGAATAGAACCATCATCACCGATCAAGGAGCGATCATGCGCGTCGGAGTCCCGACCGAGATCAAGAACAACGAATACCGGGTCGCCATCACCCCCGCTGGTGTCTCCGAGCTCACCCGCCGCGGGCACGACGTCGTCATCCAGGCCGGCGCGGGCGAAGGCTCGGCGATCTCCGACACCGACTTCAAGGCGGCCGGAGCCGAGATCGTCTCCGGTGCCGAGCACATCTGGGAACAGGCCGATCTGCTGCTCAAAGTCAAGGAGCCGATCGAGCCCGAGTATGCGCTGATGCGCCGCGGCCAAACGCTTTTCACGTACCTGCACCTCGCGGCGTCGCAGCCCTGCACCGACGCGCTGATGCGCTCGGGCGTCACTTCTATCGCGTACGAAACGGTGCAGACGGCAGACGGAGCGCTGCCATTGCTGGCGCCGATGAGCGAGGTCGCCGGACGGCTCGCCGCACAAGTCGGCGCATATCACTTGATGAAGCCCGCGGGTGGCCGCGGCGTGCTGATGGGCGGCGTGCCCGGCGTTGGTCCGGCCGACGTCGTCGTGATCGGCGGCGGCACGGCTGGCTACAACGCCGCCCGGGTCGCCAGCGGTATGGGCGCTCACGTCACCGTGCTCGACGTCAGCCTCGCCAAGCTGCGCGAGTTGGACGCCGAGTTCAACGGCCGGATTCGTACCCGGCATTCGTCGGCGCTGGAACTCGAGGGCGCCGTCAAACGCGCCGACCTGGTGATTGGCGCCGTGCTGGTTCCCGGCGCGAAGGCTCCCAAGCTGGTGTCGAATTCGCTTGTGTCGCAGATGAAGCCGGGCGCTGTGCTGGTCGACATCGCGATCGACCAGGGCGGCTGCTTCGAGGACTCGCGGCCCACCACCCACGACGACCCGACGTTCCCGGTGCACGGCACGGTGTTCTACTGCGTGGCGAACATGCCGGGTGCGGTGCCGCGGACGTCGACGTTCGCGCTCACCAACGCCACCATGCCGTACGTGATCGCGCTGGCCGACCGCGGCTGGCAGGCCGCATGCCGAGCCGATTCGGCTCTGGCCGAAGGGCTTTCGACGCACGAGGGCGCTCTGCTCAACGATCAGGTGGCCCACGACTTGGGCCTGCCGTTCACCGACCCGGCGAAGGTTCTGGCCTAGCAGTTCAGAACAGCGGTTCGGTGCGCAGTCCGCAATGCGCACTGATGACCTCGAAATCGCGATCCCGATGCGCCACGGCTTCCCCAAGCCGCATCGCCATGGCGGCCACTTGACAATCAATCAGGCTGCGCACCGTGTGTCCGCGTCGGCGGCAGCGCCGATGGATGGCCGCGGCGTCTTCGGCGTCACGCAACGGGGCCAGCGGCTCGATGTCGAAACGCTGTGGGAGACGGCGTCGCATCGCAGCCTTGGACTCATCGGTTGTCCCGATCAGCAATTCCATCAACACCACCTCCGGCACGATGACCGTCGCGCCAACGGCGATACGGTCCGCCAGCCAGCGGCCGGCCGTCGACTGGGGTGCGACGAAATAGTCGATCCACACCGAGGTGTCGACGATCATCTACGACTCAGTGCCACGCCGGGGTTCGGCGTCGGAAAACGACTCGATCTCGTCGTTCGTGTAATCAAAGCCGCTGCCCTGCATCGCCAACGCTTCGTCGCGAGTGAGGGCTTCACCCACGAGCCTGCGCAGTGCCAGGTCGACCGCACTTCGTTTGGAATCGAGCCGGTACATTCGCTGCGCCGCTGCCACGAGCTCGTCGTCGATTTCGATATTCGTACGCGACATTCTCCGAAGCATACACCCCAATGTGTATGAAGGTGTTGCCGCAGCTGCCTAACTGAGCGTCGACACGATCTGCTTCGTCAACTCGCCGATCAGCGGCCGCAGGTTCTCCGCCTTCGGGTCATCGGACGCGGTCCGAGTCATCATCGCCAGCAGCACCTTCCGGCCGTCCGGCCCGTACGCGATGCCGACGTCGTTGGTGCTGGCGTAGTCGCCGCTGCCGGTCTTGTCGGCGCTGGTCCAGCCCTGCGGCAGGCCGGCTCTCATGCTCGACGTCACATTGGCCCGCATCCACTCGTCGAGTTGCTGCCGGCTTGGGACGGCCAGTGCGGAGCCGGTGAGCAGGTTCTGATAGCCGCGCGCGAACGCCCGCGGTGTCGTGGTGTCGCGCGGATCACCCGGCAGTGCCGTATTGAGCTCGAGCTCCCAGCGGTCGAGCCGGGTCTTGTCATCGCCGATGCTGCGAGCGAACGCGGTGATCTCCGACGGCCCGCCGATCGTGGTCAGCAGCAGGTTGGCTGCGCAGTTGTCGCTGCGTTGCAGCGCGGCAGCGCACAGATCGCTGAGCGTCATGGCGTGACCGGCGTTTGATTCGGTCACGGGCGAATTGGGAAGAATAGCCACAGGATTGACGAACACCTGGTCGCTGAGATGAAGTTCGCCGCGGTCGCAGCGCTGCAGCACGCTCGCACCCGCGTAGGTCTTGAACGTCGAGCACATCGCGAACATGTCGTCGGCCCGAAACTCCGCCGTGCGCCCCGACCCCAGATCGGCGGCGAACAGTCCGACGCGGGCGTTGTGCCGACGTTCCAGCGCAGTGATCCGCTCGTCCAGCGGCGGCATCGGCTCGGCCGGGTCCTTCAGAGTCGGTTTCGCAGTGCACGCCGCCGCGAACAGCGTCGCACCGACCACAATGATCCGGCGCCGCGACAGCTCACCCATCGGCGGTCAAGCGGCGCCTATAGCGCCGCATCCCGGCGATCCACGCGTCGTAGTCGGCGCCCTTCTGCCGGTACATGTCGATCACCTCCGCGTGCGGCAACACCAAAAATCGGCCCTGCCGCACTGCCTCGACAGTCACGTCGGCGACCCGCGCGGGTTCCAGCACCTCGCCCGCGCTGATGACCGATCGGCCCGCCAACTGCCCTGCGGGATCTGCGGATTCGCGCAGTTCGGTCAGCAGCTGGGTGTCGACGCCCATCGGACAGACGCAGCTGACGCCGACGCCGTCGTCGCCGTAAGTGATCGCCAGCCACTCCGCGAAGCCGAGCGCGGCATGCTTGGACACCGCGTAACCCGCGGCCCCGAGTTGGGTCAGCAGTCCCGCCGCGGATGCCACGGACACGAAGTATCCGCTGCCGCGCTCGACCCACTGCGGCAGCAGTTGCGTCGCGGCCCGGATGTGCGCGCGCAGATTCACGTCGAGCACCCGATCCCAGTCAGCATCGGACATGCCCAGCCCCGGCGGGCCGCCGATGCCGGCATTGGCCACGTAAATGTCCACTGACCCGAATTCTGTTGCCGCCAACGCGATCAGCGCGGCGATGTCCGCTTCGGCGCTGGCGTCGGCCTGACGTGGCACCGCGTGCCCCGAAATCATGCTGGCGGTCTGCTGCGCGGCGGCCGCGTCGATGTCGCCGACCACGACGCGTGCACCTGCCTCGGCCAGCGCGGTGGCCAGCGCACGACCGATGCCCGAGCCTGCGCCGGTGACGATCGCAACCCTGCCTTCAATGTCCATGGTTGCCCTACAGCTTGCGAAGTGGTTGCGGGAGTTGACGTTTGGCCTGGTACGGCCCGAGCACCGCCGCGCCGTACGGCCCGGTCAGAACTCGTCGCGCCACCGCGTTCACCTCGTCGAGGGTGACGCTGTCGATCTGGGCCAGCGTGTGTCCGATGCTGCGATGCTCACCGTAGTTGAGTTCGCTGCGGCCGATCCGGTTCATCCGGGACGCCGAATCCTC
Organism: Mycobacterium sp.; assembly: GCA_036390735.1. Lineage (GTDB taxonomy): Bacteria > Actinomycetota > Actinomycetes > Mycobacteriales > Mycobacteriaceae > Mycobacterium. The sequence goes on from DASWBF010000014.1 coordinate 8,510, forward strand.
GAGTCCCAGAACGAGGCCGCCGCGCAGTGAGCCCTTGGCGATCCGGCACTCGTCGGCGGTGATGCCGTCGCGGGCAACGGTTTCCAGAACTGACGTGGTGACGCCGACGACGTCGCCGAACCGCTCCGGCAGGCACGCCGTGTACACCGACAGCGCGCCGCTCTCGGCGAACGTGTCGACCGTCGAATACACCGTGTACGCCAGCCCCCGCTGTTCGCGGATCTGTTGGAACAGCCGCGAGCTGAGCCCGCCGCCGATCGCGGTGTTCAGCACCGCCAGCGCCCAGCGGTGCTCCCAGTGCCGTCCGGGACAACGGACCCCAAGGGTCATGTGGGTCTGCTCGGCGTCTCGCCTGCACAGTGTCAGCGCCGGCCGGCCCGCGACTCGGCCTGCGCCCTTGCGCGGCGGCACCGGCATGCGGCCACGCTCCAGCCGTGCTCCGAAGTAGCGCCGAACCAGCGACACCACCTGATCGTGGTCGACGTTGCCGGCCACCGCGACGACCATCCGCTCCGGGGTGTAGCGCCGTACATGGAAGGAGTGCAGCTGCGCGCGCGTCATCGAAGACACCGAGTCGACGGTGCCGACCACCGGACGGCCGACCGGGTGCCGACCGAACAGCGCCGCCAGCAACACGTCGCCGATCGCGTCCTCCGGGTCATCGTCGCGCATCGCGATCTCTTCGAGCACCACGTCGCGTTCCAGTTCGACGTCGTCGGGCGCGCACACCCCGTTGAGCACCACGTCGGCCACCAGCTCGACGGCCAGCTCCAGGTCGCTGTCCAGCACGTGGGCGTAGTAGCAGGTGTGCTCTTTGGCGGTGAACGCGTTCAGCTCACCGCCGACCGCGTCGACGGCCTGGGCGATCTGCACCGCCGTGCGCGTGGGCGTCGCCTTGAACAGCAGGTGCTCGAGGAAGTGCGCGGCGCCAGCGACGCTCGCTCCCTCGTCGCGGGACCCCACTCCCACCCAGACGCCGACCGACGCCGAGTGCACGCCGGGCAGGCATTCGGTGACGACGCGCAAGCCCCCGGGAAGCGTGGTGCGCCGCAGGCCGGCGCCAACGTCAGGCGCCGGTATGCGCGGCATCCGCAGGTGCGGGGGCGTCCGCTGCTTCCTCTTCGGCCACCAGGACCAGCGAGATCTTGCCCCGGTTGTCGATGTCGGCGATCTCCACGCGCAGCTTGTCGCCGACCTTGACGACGTCCTCGACCTTGGCGATCCGCTTGCCCCTGCCGAGCTTGGAGATGTGCACCAGCCCGTCGCGGCCGGGCAGCAGCGACACGAACGCGCCGAAGTCGGTGGTCTTGACGACCGTGCCGAGGAACCGCTCGCCCACCTTGGGCAGCTGCGGGTTGGCGATCGCGTTGATCTTGTCGATCGCGGCCTGCGCCGACAGGCCGTCGGTGGCGCCGACGAACACGGTGCCGTCGTCCTCGATTGAGATCTGCGCGCCGGTCTCCTCGGTGATCGAATTGATCATCTTGCCCTTGGGCCCGATCACCTCGCCGATCTTGTCCACCGGCACCTTCATCGTGGTAACGCGCGGTGCGTAGGGGCTCATCTCGTCGGGTGCGTCGATGGCTTCGGCCATCACCTCGAGGATGGTCAGCCGCGCGTCCTTGGCCTGCGACAGCGCGTTGGCCAGCACCTGCGACGGGATGCCGGCGAGCTTGGTGTCCAGCTGCAGCGCGGTGACGAAGTCCTTGGTGCCGGCCCCCTTGAAGTCCATGTCGCCGAACGCGTCCTCGGCGCCGAGGATGTCGGTCAGCGCTACGAACCGCCGCTCGGTGCCGCCGTCCTCCAGCTCGACGTCGTCGGAAACCAGGCCCATCGCGATGCCCGCGACCGGCGCCTTCAGCGGCACACCGGCGTTGAGCAGGCCCAGGGTGGACGCGCAGACCGAGCCCATCGAGGTCGAGCCGTTGGAGCCCAGCGCCTCGGACACCTGGCGGATCGCGTACGGGAATTCGTCACGATTCGGCAGCACCGGCACGAGCGCGCGCTCGGCGAGTGCGCCGTGCCCGATCTCGCGCCGCTTCGGCGAGCCCACGCGGCCGGTCT
>DASWBF010000015.1:0-3486 GCA_036390735.1 Mycobacterium sp.
TGGTTGTCTCGCCCACTGTGCACGCAGCTGATTCTCAAGATCGCTGCATTTCCCATCGGTAGTCGCGGCGCACGATCTGAGCCGCAGCGGATACTCACGCCCGCCGCCCGACCCCGCTCAGCATCTGACGCATACCGACCCGGACCGCCGCGATTTCATGCTCAGCTGCGGTGCGGCGCTGCATCACTGCGTAATCGGCCTGGCGGCATCGGGATGGCAGGCGACGGTGCACAGATTGCCCAATCCCGCCCAGCCGGATCACCTCGCGGCGCTCGAGGTTCACCAGCACCGAGCCGGCCAGCTGGACATTCAGCTCGCGGCAGCAATCCCGCAGCGGCGCACCGATCGGCGCCATTACAGCTGGTGGCCGGTGTCAGTCGCGGACCTGCAGGTGATCAGTGCCCGCGCCGCACGTGCCGGGCTGATCCTGCGCCGGCTAGAGTCGCTTCCGGCGTTGAGATATCTTGTGGCACAAGCGGCTTGGCGACACGCGACCGATGCCGATTATCAGTCTGAACTGAGGGCGTGGAGCGGTCGGCACGCCGCGCCAGCCGGTGTGCCGGCCCGCAACACCCCGGAGCCCGACCCGGCGGCGCCGATCCCGGCGCGGCGGTTCGCCGAAGCGGCGCTGGCGCAGCCGGCCAGCGCCGAGGCCGAGGACGATAACGCGGTGGTGCTCGCGCTGGGCACCGCCCAAGACACTGCTCTGGCGCGGTTGTGCGCTGGTGAGGCGATCAGCATGGTGCTGCTGACCGCGACGGCGATGGGCTTGGCAAGCTGCCCGATCACCGAGCCGCTGGAAGTCCCCGAAACACGAGATGCGGTGCGAGACGATGTCTTTGGCGGCAACGGATTTCCGCAGATGCTGGTTCGCATCGGCTGGGCGCCGATAGGAGCCGACCCGCTGCCCGCCGCTCCTCGCCGGTTGCTCAGCGAGGTGGCCGAGTGGTTGGACGGTTCACCGTTGGCCTGATCTCGGGATGCGTCTGACATCAGCGCAGCCGACTCCGACGGCTCAGTGAGCGGATCCAACAGGACCTACGCTCCACATTGCCCGATGTGAGGCGAGCGTTTCTCAACGGAGGTGAGCGTGCTCGGCTCTTTAGAGGCCGATCAGAGGCGCAGTCCAGTGGACTCGGGTGCCGCCGGCCGGCGGTGAGGTGATTCGACAACGGCCGCCGACCTGTTCGGCACGTCGCTGCAAGTTAACAAGTCCGCTGCGGCGCTTGTTGTCGGCGGGGATGCCGCACCCGTCGTCGACGATCTGGACGGTCAGGTCGTCGGCGACAGCGATCTCGACGATCAGGCTGCTGGCCCCGGAGTGCCGCAGGGTATTGCTGACGGCTTCTATCACGACGGCCTCGGCCTGCTCAGCGAGATCGCTGCCGACCACCGACATGGGACCGGAGATGTACAGAGATGTCGCGATGTCGCGGTTTTCGGTTAGGTCGCGGACTGCGCGTTGCATCCGCTGCTGGAAGCCGCCGCTATGGCCGGCAGGTGGTTGCAGCTTGAAGATCGTCGAGCGGATGTCGTTGATCGTGGTCTGCAAGTCGTCGACGGTCTGGCTGAGTCGAGCCACGAGTTCCGATGAGCGGGCGCGGGCGATGCTGCCCTGTAGGTCCATCCCGGCGGCGAACAACCTCTGGATGACGTGGTCGTGCAGATCATGCGCGATGCGTTCGCGGTCGGCGAGGATGCTCACTTCGCGGGCCTGTTCACGGCTGGCCGCCAGCGTCAACGCCACCGCTGCGTGGTCGGCGAAGTCGCTCATCAGTTCCAGATGGCTGTGGCCGAACGGCTGCTGGTGGGCGTTGCGGGCCACTGCCATGACGCCGATCACGGCGTCACCGGCGGACAGCGGCATCACGATGGCCGGGCGTTGTCCGACGTCGGTGAACGCCTGGATGGGGCGGCGAAACGAGTCCGTGATGACCGGCGTGCCGGACCGGTACACACTCCCGGTGGTAGATCCCTCCACTGGCACTGTTTGTCCGAGCACGTCGGCGGAGTGCAATCCGACCGCGGTGGAGATCACCAGCGTGTCGACGTGCTCACTGGGCACCCCGTCGTCGCTGGCAACCAAGACGATGGCCTGTTCGGCCTCGGTCAGCTCCCGGGCCCGCTCGGCGATCAACTGCAACGGGTTCACGTGCGCCTCGCCGGACAGCAGTGCCGTGGTGATCTCGCGGCTGGCCTCGGTCCACTTCGCCGACGCGCATACCCGCTCAAAGAGCTTCGCGTTGTCGATGGCCACGCCGGCGGCGGAGGCCAATGCTCGGGCGGCGATCTCATCGGAGTCGGTGAATTGTTTCGCGGGCCTGTCATCGGTCAGATACAAGCTGCCGAACACGTCGCCGCGTACCCGGATCGGCACACCGAGGAAGGCACGCATCCGTGGATGATGCTCCGGGAATCCAACAGCAGCCGGATGTGCGGTCAGGTCATCGCAGCGCAGCGTTTCCGGGCGCTCCAGCAACACACCGAGGACCCCTTTACCGGCTGGCAGATGACCGATCCGCTGGACTGTCTCGTCATCGATCCCGTCGTGCAGAAACGAAACCAGGGTGCTGTCGGCACCGTGTACTCCCAGGGCACCGTAGCGGGCGCCGGTAAGCGTCATCGCCGCGGTGATGACGCGGTGCAGTGTTGCGTCCAGATCCAGATCGGAGCCGATCTCGACCACGACCCGCAGCAGCGCTTCCATCTGATCGCGAGCCGCAAGCAGCTCATCGAGCTGCTTGTGCATCCGGCCGACCAGCCCGCGCTGTCCCAGTCGTGAGAATGCCGAATCGTCGTCAGAGATGTTGAACCACCCCATAGCTCTCGACATCCTTTGCGGCCAGCACAACTTTACGCCGCCAAGCTACGAGGCCGCCCCTCCGGCCGCGGCATCGTCAAGTTATTGGGATGCTTGTGGCGCAGTCGATGTGAGTGGACCGGCTGGCGAAAGATGGTGGCTGACTGCGTCTTTCAAGCCGCTGCGGCGGTAATGATCTGGTTCCAGACCGCGAAGCGGCTGGTCATCTCGGTTCGCCATTCGGGCGCGCCGATCAGATGACGACGGGGCCCAAAGTGCTGTCGGATGCTGCCGAACGCAAACAGCAACCGTTGGGCCTGCCCAGGCGAGGCGAAGCGTTTCATCACCCGTTCCCGGACCCTGCTCGACTGATGGGAGTTCTCGGCCCGGTTGTTGAGGTACTTCGAGCGGCGATGGGTCACCGACGGCAACAGCTCGCGGTGAGTGAGCTGATAGCTGGCCAGCTTGTCGGTGACCAGCACCCGCGGCACGTATCGCAGGCCCTTGAGCAGCTTAGTAGGGTCGAGAGCTGGCGCGGTAACGAGCGGCAAGCATCACGAAAAGTGCCCGCGAAACGCCCTCGGTGCATCACGTAGGAATGCCCGCGAAACGGTGATCCTCGCCAGGCATGGAAGAGTGGGCTGTCGATGTCGTCTCGTGCCGAGGTCACCGCGAAGTTCGCCAAG
>DASWBF010000016.1:0-1989 GCA_036390735.1 Mycobacterium sp.
TTACCGTTCCGACCGGGAGTGGAGTGCCGACGTCCTCGGCGGGGCGCAGGCGAGGCTGGCGCGCTGGCGCCAGGCCGTCGCGCTGCCGTCGGGCCCGGATGCTGCCGACGTTCTCGCACGCGTTCGCCGCTACCTCGCCGACGATCTGGATACGCCGAAAGCCCTTGCTGCCCTTGATGGTTGGGCTACCGACGCGGTGGAGTACGGCGGTGGTGACGCGACTGCGCCCGCACTGGTGCGCGCTTGCGTCGATGCGCTGCTTGGTGTCGAGTTGTGAAGAAGTCGACGTCGGCTCAGAAGTGCGCCGACGTCTTCGTCAAGGGGATCGAAGGCCGTAAACGTCGGGTGAACTGTCCGGGTTGGGTCGGTGTGTTCCGCTGGCTGAAACCACTCTTGACCACCTCCGCCGGCGAGGCGCAGCTGGCCAAGACGGTCCCGGAACTGCTGCCGCGCATGGACGCCGAGATCGCCGCGCTCGGGCGGTCGATGAGCGCGCGCACCGAAGCGCTGGAGAAGCGGACGACGAGGTGATCCCCGAGCAGGTCCGCGCGATCGCGAAAGACGCCTACATCTACGGCTTTCCGATGGTGGACAACTACCGGGTCATGTCCTCCTACTTCGTCGACAACGACGATTCCGAATACAAGGGCGGCTGGAACGAGATCCACAACACTGCCCGGGTGTACACGCCGGCCGACACGGCGATCCAGACGCCGAATTCGGACACCCCGTACTCCGCGGTCGGCGCGGACCTGCGCACCGAGCCGTTGGTGCTCACCGTCCCGCCGATCGAGCAGCACCGCTACTACTCGTTGCAGTTCGTCGACGGCTACACCGCCAACTTCGCCTACGTCGGCAGTCGCACCACCGGCAACAGTGGCGGGAAATACCTTCTGGCGGGCCCGAATTGGACAGACGAGAAGCCGGCCGGGATCGACCAGGTAATCGTTTCCGACACCGAGCTCGCATTCGTGCTGTACCGCACGCAGCTGTTCGGGCCCGACGACCTCGACAACGTCAAGACGATTCAGGCCGGCTACCGGGTGCAGCCGCTGTCGGCCTACCTCAACGAGCCGGCGCCTGCGCCCGCGCCACCGATCGACTTTGTGCCGCCGCTGACACCCGAGCAGCAGAAGACCTCGCCGCAGTTCTTCGAGATCCTCGACTTCGTGCTGCGATTCGCCCCTACACCGCCATCGGAGCGGGAGCTCCGCGCGCGGTTCGCGACGATCGGGATCGGTCCGGACGGCGCCTTCGACGCCGACACGTTGACTCCCGAAATGCGGTCCGCGATCGAGGGGGGAATCGCCGACGCCTGGGCCGAGTTCGACGCGCTGAAGAAGGACAAGGTCGACACCGGCCAGGTCAGCTCTGCCGACTTCTTCGGCACCGCAGCCGATTTGAAGGGCAACTACCTGTACCGAATGGCCGGCGCCGCGCTCGGCATCTACGGCAACACCGCCGCGGAGGCCATCTATCCGGTTTCGTTCAGCGACTCCACCGGTGCGCCGCTCACCGGCGCGAACAACTACACCTATCGTTTTCCGCCCGGGCAGCTGCCCCCGGTGAACGCGTTCTGGTCGCTGACCATGTACGAGCTACCGAAGAGCCTGTTGGTGGCCAACCCGATCAACCGGTACCTGGTCAACTCGCCGATGCTGCCCGGCTTGGTCAAAGACCCGGACGATGGCTACACGATCTTCATCCAGCACCACTCGCCCGGCGCTGAGCAGCAGGCCAACTGGCTGCCCGCGCCGCCGGGGCCGTTCGTCGTGGTGCTGCGGTTGTACTGGCCCAAGCCCGAGGCGCTCAGCGGTCAGTGGACGGCACCTGAGCCGGTCAAGGTCTAGCCTCTGAAGCCCGGGCCGCGGCGGCGCAGGTAGCGCTCGAACTCCGCGGCCAGCGCGTCGCCGTCGACCTTGGACAGCGCCTCGGTCATGTCGACCTCAGCGTCGCCGCGCTCTTCGAGCTGAGCGACGTACTCGGCGA
>DASWBF010000017.1:0-8972 GCA_036390735.1 Mycobacterium sp.
GTCCGGGATGCCGTGGCAGATGATCTCGTTCAGCGACGTGCAGCACGCCTTCGGAAAACCCTTGTAGCCCAACGTCGATGGGTACGCCCCGTGATCAACCATGTACTCGTGCGCGATGCGGTCCAGTTCGTCGGTGGTGACACCGGGTGCGACCGCCTTGCCAGCCTCGGCCAACGCGCCGGCGGCGATGCGGCCGGCGACGCGCATGTTCTCGATCATCTCAGGGGTCTGTACCCACGGCTCGCTGCCCTCGTGCACTGTCGGCTTCCAGGCGTATTCGGGGCGCGGGATCGACGACGGCACCGCGCGCTGAGGTGACAGCACGCCGGAGCGCAGGGCGGAACGGACAGGCATGGCCACAGCCTAGCGAGGCCCGATCGCCCGAAGCCTGCCGAACTTCTGTCGCCGCGGCCCGCGGATCTTCACCGAGCCCATCACCACGCGGCCGGTCAGCACCACGTGCGGCCTGCCCTCGGCGGGTGGCTCCTTGCGCAGATCGCGCGCGCTGCCGCCGTACACCGTCACGTCGTCGATCGACGCGCTGGCACCCTCCGGCAGCCGGATGTCCACCGAGCCGCGGATCATGTCCAGCTCGATCACCACGACGGGCCCGGCGAAGCGGGCGTTGGTCAGGTCCAGTTCGACCGAGCCGACGCGGCGCACCAGCGCCAACCGGGTGGGCACCGTCCACTCACCGTGCCGTTTGAGCGAACCCATCCAGCCGCGCAGTTCCACGCGGTCGGCCACCGAGGTGACGAACGCGCCGGGACCGGGCAGGTCGTCGACGAGAGTGTCCAGCTCGCCGCGGGTGCGGGCCTGCGACACCCGGCTGGAGCGGTCCTCGAACTCGTCGATGTCGATCAGCCCAAGCGCAACCGCGTTGTGCAGCCGCCGCAGCGTGCCGTTGCGGTCCGCGTCGCTGATGCGCAGCGCCGACGTGTCCTGATCGATTCCTGTCATGGCCTTACCAACTTACCGCCGCGCTCCACGCGATAAATCCGCATGCTGGCGCAGCGGCTCAGCCCTCCGGGTAGCTCCAGGTGCGTAGTTGCTCGGCAACCTTGCCGAGATCGGGCAGTACACCGGTGGCGACCCGGATGACGAATTCGAAGCGTTCATCCTCGGGGGCGCTAATCCACTGGCCGTTGATGGCGAGGAACGTCCGGCAGGCTGTCCACGCCAGTCGCTTGTTTCCGTCCAGCAGAGCGTGGTTCCGCGCCAGGGAGTGCAGCAGCGCAGCGGCCTTGAGGTGCAGATCTGGGTAGGCATCCTGGCCGAACACCGACGCGCGGGGGCGCGCCAGAGCCGATTCAAGCAAGCCATAGTCCCCGACCACGGCGTCCCCGCCGACGACCTCTCGGACGATGTCGAGCAGGTCGTCGAGATCCAGGTACTCGGTCATGCGTCCTTAAGGCGCTCCAGAACCCCAGCCTCCTCGCGCACCACGCGCTGCAGCGCCGCGGCAACCTTGGCCTTGTGCGTCCGCCGTGCGATGTACTCGTCGATGGCCGACAGCGCGACGGCCTGCATCGACCGCCCCTCGGCGGCGGCCTGCTGGCGCAGCGCTTCTGTCTGCTGAGCACTGGTGCGCAGAGTCATTCCCATGACCCAGCATGATACCTGATTGATACCACCCGCTTGAGTCATCGCAGGCGCGCATCCCGGGTTGTCGGTCGGCAACCTAGCCGAGGTAGTCCGGCGGCAGCTGCGCCAACATGTACCGGACCATCCGCACCGCGTACTCGGAGCTTCCTCCCCCGACGATCAGAGCCGCGAACGCCATGTCGCCGCGGTAGCCCGCGAACCACGAGTGCGAGCCGCCCTGGAACTCCGCCTCCCCCGTCTTGCCGTAGATTTCGCCTGAGTCGGCGATGTCCTTGGCGGTGCCGTTGGTGACGACCAGTCGCATCATCGGGCGCAGGCTGTCGACCATCTGCCCGGTGATGTCGGTGCGTTCGCCGGCGATCGCGGTCGGGCGGCCCAGGATCAGTTGCGGCACAGGCGTTTTCCCCGCGGCCACCGTCGCGGCCGCCAGCGCCATCCCGAACGGGCTGACCAGCACCTTGCCCTGCCCGAAGCCGTCTTCGGTGCGCTCGGCCAGGTTGACCGTCGGCGGTACCGACCCGGTCACGGTCGGGACCCCGGCCACGTTGTAGTCGACCCCGATGCCGTACTGGGCGGCGGCGACCGTCAATGCGGTCGGCGGCATCCGGCTGGCCAACTCGGCGAAGGTCGTGTTGCACGAACTCGCGAACGCCCGCGACATCGGTACCACTCCGAGGTCGAAGCCTCCGTAGTTCGGGATCGTGCGGTGGCCGATGTCCGCCGTGCCGGGGCAGCCCAGCAGTGTGTTCGGGGTGGCCATGTCGCGCTGGATGGCCGCGCCGGCGGTGATGATCTTGAACGTCGACCCCGGCGGGAACAACCCCGTCGTCGCCAGCGGACCCTCCGCGTCTGCCGAGGCGTTCTGCGCGATCGCCAGGATCGCGCCGGTCGACGGCCTGATCGCGACGATCATCGCCTGCCTGCCGACATTGGCCACCGCGCCCTGCGCGGCGTTCTGGACGGACCGGTCCAACGTCATCGACACCGAAGGGGCAGGCGTGCCCGGCACTTCGTTGAGGATCCCGACGTCCACCCCGTTCTGGTTGACGCTGACCACCCGCCAGCCGGCTTCGCCGTCGAGCTGGTCGATCACCGACTTTTTGACCTGGGCGACGAGCGCGGGCGCGAACCCGTCGTCGGTCGGCAGCATGTCGGCCTGCGGTGTGACCACCACCCCGGGCAGCTGGCCGATCGCGGGCGCGACGCGGTTGTTGTCGTCGGGCCGCAGCGTGATGAGGTCCACCGGCGTGGTCGACGAGCTGGCCTGCTCGGCGAGCCGCTGGGGGTCGAGCGTGTCGTCGAATGGCCGCAACGCCTCCACCACGGCACGCGCGGTCGGCATCAGCTGCGTGCCGGCCTGTGTCGCATTGAGCTCGTAGTGGTATAGGTAGCCGGGTTTGAGCACGTCGGTGCCGCCGACCTCGTTGACCGACGCGCGTTGCGGTGGGTCGGCGCGCAACGCGAACGTCTGGTGCTCGCCGAGCTTGGGGTGCAGGCCCGCGGGCGTCCACCGGACCTCCCAGCGGCCCTCCTCGCGAATCATCGACATTCGGCCGTCGTAGGTCCAGGTCCGGTTCTTCGGCAGATGCCAGGTGTAGCGGTAGTCGACGGTGCCGGTGTCCTCGTCGAAGCTCGAACTCAGGACCTGGGCGTCGAGGCGGGTGGCCTGCAGGCCGGCCCACGCCGCGTTGAGTGCGGCCCGCGCGTCGTCGGGGCGGTCGGCCAGCGCGGCGGCCGCGCTGGTGTTGCCGGTGGCCAGCGCCGCGAAGAACTGCTCGGCGACAGGTGTGGGACCGTCGGGTCTCGGCGTGCAGCCGGCCAGTACGCCGGCCACGACGAGGGCCACCGCCAACAAATGTGTTACTCGTGATGCCATTGTGACTGATGTTACGAAGCGGTCACGGTCCAACGGCGGAGGCGCACCGCGAGAGCGACGTTTTGCAGGCCGTCACTCGCAGTTCTTCTGCAAAACGTGACTCTGGAGACAGAGATCAGTCCATCAGCACGGTCGCGAACGTGCCGACCTCCGCGAAGCCCACCCGCGTGTAGGCCGCGCGGGCGATGGTGTTGAAGTCGTTGACGTATAAGCTGGCCATCCGTCCGCTGTCGATGATGGACGCGACCACCGCCGCGGTCCCTGCGGTGCCGAGGCCATGGCCGCGGTACTCGGGATGAACCCACACGCCCTGGATCTGGCCGACGGCCGGCGATTGAGAACCCACCTCGGCCTTGAAGATCACCTTGCCGTGCTCAAACCGCGCCCACGCGCGCCCCGCCGCTATCAGCCCCGCGACCCGCCGGCGGTAGCCACGGCCGCCGTCACCAAGCCGCGGGTCGATGCCCACCTCTCCGATGAACATGTCGATCGCCGCCACGAGGTACGGCTCGAGTTCGTCGACGCGGACCCGCCGCACACCGGGGTCGATCGGAGACGACGGTCGCGATGCCATCGCCATCAGCGGCTGCTGCTCGCGCACGTCACGCGCAGGCCCCCAGGTGTGCTCGAGCCGCCGCCACATCGGCAGCACCAACTCGGCACGACCGACGACCGACGAGCACCGCCGCGCGACTCCCATCGCCTTGTCGGCAAATGCGTGCAGATCGGCTGCTGCGCCGCGCAGCGGTATCAGGTTTGCGCCTGCGTAACAAAGGGATTCGTCAGCGCCGCGGCGCGTCCACAGCTCGCCGCCGATCGCGGAAGGCTCGATACCGTGCTCGGCGACCCGGGCGGCGACCATGCACGACCCGATCGGATCGGCGTCGATAACCCGCTGCACCGCAGTCGGGTCGCGCGCCACCGACACACGCCGTTCGTCGACCAGGCGAAAGACTGGAGGAGCCGACATGGACGCTCTTTCTGCCGGATTACCCCATCAGCTTACGGTCACGACAGGCGAACCGCTGGTATCTGACCCGCGCTCTTCAGCGATCCGCATTGCCTCTTCGATCAGCGTCTCGACGATCTGCGACTCGGGCACGGTCTTGATCACCTCGCCTTTGACAAAGATCTGGCCCTTGCCGTTGCCCGACGCCACGCCGAGGTCGGCCTCGCGCGCTTCGCCGGGACCGTTCACGACGCAGCCCATCACGGCGACGCGCAGTGGGACGTCCAGCCCCTCGAGCCCGGCGGTCACCTCGTTGGCCAGGGTGTAGACGTCGACCTGCGCACGACCGCACGACGGGCACGACACGATCTCCAGCGAGCGCGGCCGCAAGTTCAGCGATTCGAGGATCTGATTGCCGACCTTGACCTCTTCGACCGGCGGGGCGGACAGCGACACCCGGATCGTGTCACCGATGCCGCGGGACAGTAGCGCGCCGAACGCGACCGCGGACTTGATCGTGCCCTGGAACGCGGGGCCCGCCTCGGTGACGCCGAGGTGCAGCGGGTACTCGCACTGCGAGGCGAGTAGTTCGTAGGCGGCGACCATGACCACCGGGTCGTTGTGCTTGACGCTGATCTTGATGTCGCCGAAGCCGTGCTCCTCGAACAGCGACGCCTCCCAGAGCGCGGACTCGACCAACGCCTCGGGGGTGGCCTTGCCGTATTTCTCCATGAACCGCTTGTCCAGCGACCCGGCGTTGACGCCGATCCGGATCGGGATGCCGGCCGCTCCGGCGGCCTTCGTGACCTCAGCCACCCGGCCGTCGAATTCCTTGATGTTGCCGGGGTTTACGCGCACCGCCGCGCAGCCGGCGTCGATCGCGGCGAAGATGTACTTCGGCTGGAAGTGGATGTCGGCAATCACCGGGATCTGGCTGTGCCGGGCGATCTCGGCCAGCGCGTCGGCGTCCTCTTGCCGAGGGCAGGCCACCCGGACGATGTCGCAGCCGGTCGCGGTCAGCTCGGCGATCTGCTGCAGTGTGGCGTTGACGTCGTGGGTTTTGGTCGTGGTCATCGACTGCACGGCGATCGGGTGATCGCTGCCGATCCCGACGTCGCCGACCATCAGCTGGCGGGTCTTCCGCCGTGGCGCCAGGGTGGGCGCCGGAGGTGTCGGCAAGCCTAGGCCGACGGTCATGGGGTCTCCTACTGGAACGGCCTCAACGGGTTGACCACGTCCGCGGTCACGGTCAGCAGCATGTAGCCGACCACCACTATCAAGACTACGTATGTGGCGGGCATGAGCTTGAGGTAGTTGATCGGCGCCGCCGCCGCCATGCCGCGCGCCGAGCGGATCATGTTGCGGAGCTTCTCGAACACCGCGACTGCGATGTGCCCGCCGTCGAACGGCAACAGCGGCAGCAGGTTCACCGCGCCGAGCACAAAGTTCAGCTGAGCCAGCAAGAACCAGAACAACACCCAAAGATCTTGGTCAACCGCATCGCCACCGATGATCGACGCCCCGACCACGCTGATCGGCGTCTCCGGGTCGCGCTCTCCGCCGCCGATCGAGTGCACCAGCGCGCCGACCTTGGTCGGGATCGTCACCAGCGCCTTGCCCAGCAACACGGAGAGGTCACCGGTGAACGTGAACGTCGCAGGCACCGCGGTGAGAGGGTTGTACTGAGTCGGCCCCGGCAGCGCGCTGCTGGCGCCGATCGCGCCGACCGTGGATGCAGTGTTGGGGTTCTCTGAGGTGAACCGCTGAGTCTGTGTGACGTTCACGGTGAAGGTGATCTTCTGGCCGTCGCGCTCCACGTCCACCGGAGTGGGTCCCGTGAGCGGCCGCACTGCGGAAACGACTTCGTCGAAGTTGTGCACGTCCTTGTTGCCGACCTTGACGATCACGTCGCCGGGCCGGATACCGGCTTCAGCCGCAGGCCTGGCCCCGGATCCGTCGCACTTGGGCTGCTGATCCTTCGCGAGTTGCGGTGTGACACTGCAGGTTTCGCCGATCACCGCGCGAGTGTCCGGGTTCAGGTTGGGCAGGCCCCACACGATCGCGATGGCATAGATCAGCACCAGGCCGACCACGAAATTCATGCCGGGCCCGGCGAACAGCACAGCCACCCGCTTCCAGACCTTCTGTCTGTACATCGCGTAGGGGACCTCGTCGGGCTTGAGCTCCTCCACCGAGGTCATCCCGGCAATGTCGCAGAACCCGCCCAGCGGGATCGCCTTGACGCCGTACTCGGTTGAGCCCAGCTTGTTGGGCCGACGCGTCGACCAGAGCGTGGGTCCGAAGCCGACGAAGTAGCGGCGCACCTTCATTCCGGTCGCTCGCGCCGCCCACATGTGGCCGCATTCGTGCAGCGCGACGGACACGATGATGAGTAGTGCCAGCAGTATTAGGCCGAGCGCGAACTTCATCGGGCGGGTATGACCTCCTGTGCGACGGCGCGGGAAACCGCACTGTTGGCCCGGGCTCGGGCCCAGCGCTGCGCGTCAAGTACGTCTTCCACGGTAGCGGGTTCAGCCGCCCACTGGTCGGCGGCGCCCAGCACGTCGGCGATCGTTCGCACGATTGCGGGGAACCGGATCCGTCCGGTCAGGAACGCGGCGGCCGCCTCCTCGTTGGCCGCGTTGTACACCGCGGTCATACAGCCACCGAGGCGCCCGGCCTGCCGCGCGAGGTCCACTGCAGGGAAGACGGCGGCGTCCAGCGGCTCGAAGTCCCAGCTAGCGGCGGTGGCGAAGTCGCAGGCCGCAGAGACGCGCGGCACCCGGTCCGGCCAGCCCAGCGCCAGCGAGATCGGCAGCTTCATGTCGGGCGGACTGGCCTGCGCAATCGTCGACCCGTCGGTGAACGTGACCATCGAGTGCACGATCGACTGCGGATGCACGACGACCTCGATGTCTTCGTAGGGCACCCCGAACAGTAGGTGCGTCTCGATGAGCTCGAGGCCCTTGTTCACCAGCGACGCCGAGTTCAGCGTGTTCATCGGGCCCATGTTCCAGGTCGGATGGGCGCCGGCCTGTTCCGGCGTGACGCTCTCGAGGTCGGCGGCCGACCAGCCGCGGAACGGTCCACCCGATGCGGTCAGCACCAGTTTGGCGACCTCGTTCGCCTCCCCCGCGCGCAGGCACTGCGCGAGCGCGGAGTGCTCGGAGTCGACGGGCACGATCTGACCCGGCTTGGCGGCCTTGAGCACCAGCGGGCCGCCGGCGACCAGCGACTCCTTGTTGGCCAGCGCCAGCCGCGCGCCGCTGTCGAGCGCGGCCAGCGTCGGCTTCAGCCCGAGCGCACCGACCAGTGCATTGAGCACGACGTCGGCCTCGGTGTTGCGCACCAGCTCGGTGGCGGCGTCGGGACCGCTGTGGATTGCGCCGACGGCGTCGGCTGCGCTTTCGTCGGCCACCGCGACGTTAGTGACGCCGGTGGCGTCGCGCTGGTCCGCGAGCAGCTGCGCGTTGGCGCCGCCGGCGGCCAGGCCGACCACCTCGAACCGGTCCGGGTTCGCGGCGATGACCTCCAGCGCCTGGGTGCCGATCGAGCCGGTGCTGCCGAGGATGAGCACACGGATGCGATTGCTCACCCGCCTATTGTGCCCCGGCCAGCGGGGTTGGCGGCCTTCCGGACTACTTCGCCGGGCCGACTGCGTTTGCCGCGTCGTCGGCGGGCTTGTCGGCGAGACGGACTTTGAAAGCGTCGCTTAGGCGGCCCTTGATCGCGTCGGCCAGCCGGCCTCTGGTCGGGCTAGCGGCCGACGGGATTGTGGCACCGGCCGACGGATTCGTCGTCCCGACCGGCGTGTTCGTGACATCAAAGGCGCCTAGCAAGGACTTCCGAGTTCCCTGGGCGTTCGTCGTGATGTTGAACGGGTCCACCTTCCGAAGCGGGTTCGACGTATCGATCGCCGGACTCGGCTTCGCGGCCAGCTTGAGGTTCGTCACCTGCGCGTCGACCACCCGAGCGGCAGTGAGCCGGCTGGTGTCGAGGTTGCCGGGCAAGCCGAATACGGTGCCGGCCAGGTCAACTGGCGCAGTCAGCCGCTTCTGGACCGTTTGGACCGTCTGTGGAAGCGCGGGGGCATCAAGAATTGTGAACGTGTTCGACCCACCGGGGAGTGGCGGAATCGGCGGCAGCGGCGGCAGCCAGAACGCCAATTGGTCGTTGGCGAAGAAGATGAACGAGTTGACCGTGTCAACCCCGAATTGACCAAGGTTCTGGATGAAGTTGCCCTGTCCGGTCAGCCACTGGGTGGTGTTGAAGATCGCACTGCTGACAATGCGTTCGCCCAAGTTGTAGAAGTACATGACTTGAGGCGCGAGCCAGCCCACCCCGGGAATCCAACCGACCGCGTACTCGGCGAGCTGAAATCCGTACCGCACCCACGGCTCCAACGCGCCGTAGATGGCCTTGACGGTGCTGTCGATGTTCTGCAGGTTTATCACCGGAGGCTGCACGTTCGGCGGCGCCGGGGAACGGCGCGCCCAAACTGGGCGGTGTCACGATCCGTGCCACCCAGTCCGGGATCGAGAA
>DASWBF010000018.1:0-4124 GCA_036390735.1 Mycobacterium sp.
CATCGACGAGACCCGCCGCGGTAAGCGCCGGTGGGAGCACCACACCAAGACCGGCCGCTGGGTGCGGGTCGACCCCTGGGACACCGGATTCGTTGACCTGGCCGGCTCCCAGGGCCTGCTCGGTCAGCGTGAGGGCCGCACGGCGCCGCCGTGGTGGACTGGCTGCAAGCGCGCGCAGCGCCGAGTTCCGCGAGGGCATCGATTACGTGGCGATCGACCCGGCCGCCGCCTACGCCTCAGCGATCCGCACACCGGGGCTGGTGCCCAACGCGACGCTGGTGGTCGATCACTTCCACCTGATTGACCGGACTAACTCGGGTACTGACGTGTGTCGGGCGCGTCGGAACCGGGTCGAGGGGTTGGCTTCGTGCAGCACAGCTGACAAGGAGGCGCTGCATGGGCGAGTTTGACAGCGTGGAGCGCGATATCGCGTCGATCCGGCTGCCGGAGTGGGGTCAGGTGGTCGCAGTGGACGACGGCGTCGTGGCGTTCATGGTGGTCGATCCCGACCGACGACCGGTGGAACCGATACGGCGGTTCCTGCGGGACTTCGTCGCGCGGGGCCGAGCGCCCGGTAGTGTCCGCAGCTACGCGTTCGACCTGCACCGCTGGTGGCGATTTCTTGCCGCAGTTGGGGTTTCGTGGGATCAGGCGACGTCGGCTGAGGTGCGGGACTTCGTGTTGTGGCTCGGTCAGGCCGACAAACAACGCCGGCATCCGCGAACGCGATCGCGGGCGACGGCTGGGCAGATCAACCCGATCACCCGCAAACGCCATCAGGACGACCGCTACCAGCCGCGCACGATCCGGCACAGCAACGCGGTGTTGCGTAGCTTCTACCAGTTCGCCATCGATGAGCAGTGCGGGCCGCTGGTCAACCCGGTGAAGCAGGAGCGGCCACGCGGGCGGCGGGCCAACGCACACCACAACCCGCTGCAGCCGTTCCGCCACGAGGGCCGCCTGCGCTACAACCCGAAACTGCCGCGGCAGCGGCCGCGGGCGATACCCGACGAGCGGTGGCTGGAGCTGTTCACGCAGATGCGATCCAACCGCGACCGTGCGATCCTGGCGCTGGCAGTGAGCTCGGGTGCTCGTGCTGGTGAGCTGCTCGGGATGCGCGCATCCGACATCGACTGGGGTGAACAGCTGATCCAGGTGCGCCGCAAGGGCTCTCGCGCCGCGCAGTGGCTGCCGGGGAGCTCGGAGGCGTTCGTGTGGCTGCGGCTGTATCTCGACGAGATCGGCGAACCGGAATCGCCGAACGATTTCGTGTGGCAGACCCTGCGCCGCCACCGAAACCGCCCGGACGCGGAATTAGGCAGGAGACCAATGAATTACGAGGCCCTGCGAGCAGTGCTGCGACGCGCCAACAACGCGCTGGGCACGAACTATTCGATGCACGATTGCCGGCATACCGCAGCGATCAGAATGACCCAGTCGCGCAAACTGTCGGTGCCAGACGTGCAGGCCATCCTCGGGCACGCGCACCTGACCACGACGCAGATCTACCTGGTCGACGACGACAACGCGGTCCTGCAGCGAGTGCGACAATATCTCGCCGAACGCGCCGCCGACGTAGAGAAGCCGGTTGAGGTCGCAACCAGCTACGACGCCGGCGATCTCGCCGTGCTGTTCGGAGGTGACCAGCGGTGACGGCCGCCGTGGCGCTGACCGCCTCAAATGGTGCGGTGCATGCCGAACTGACGCAGGGCCTGACACGGCCGAGCCGCATCGGGCCGTGCAACGACTACCCGATCGACGCGGTCATGGCGTTGCTGATCGAGCACGCCGATCGGCTCGGCTTCTCCTACGACCGCAAACGCCGGATCCGGCGCAGCGCCCCGGCGATCTTGGAATGGCTGCAGTCGCACCCTGGAGAGGGCTGGCAGCAGCGCTGGCTGGCCGCCGACGCCGACACCCGACTGGACTGGTTGAATGATCTGCCGACGATCTCGCCGGTCCCGGCGAGAGAGAAGCGCGCGGGCAACGTCGTCGCGACCAACAGCTTGCTGCTCAACCGCATCGTGCTGCCCGGCTACGACCTGCTCGCGGGGTGGGGAGCCATGACGCTCTATCGAGACACGCTAGGAAGCATTCAACCCGAACTCTTTTCGCGAATCTCCGACCAGGCCGGCCGGAACGGGATGGTCGAGCGCCGCAAGCAGGCCGGTCTGAAGGTGCTGGCCCAGCTCGTGCTGCACACCGGACGCAACGTGGACCGGTTGACCAGCGACGATTTCGACGACTACCGGAACTGGGGGCTCGCGCATAACGGGTTCATGCCGCCGGGGATCGTTCCCGCGTGGGACCTGTTGCGCGGCATCGAGATTCTGCCGAGCAACATCACGGTCAAGGCACACCTGCATGCCGGGCAGCGCCCGACCGCAGAACTCGTCGATCGGTACCGGCTGCGCTGCACCGCGGTTCGCGACGCGCTCATGCGCTATCTCGACGAGCGGCGACCTGGCCTCGACTACGTGTCGTTCAATGCCTTGGTCGTCCACCTGGTCGGGGAATTCTGGGCGGACATCGAACGTCACCACCCCGACCTCGACAGCCTCAACGTGGCGTCCGAGGTGGCCGAGGCCTGGAAGCAGCGGGTCCGATTCGTTACCACGAAGAATCGCCCGCCACGCCCACGAAAGTCCTACCCGCAGCTGCTCATGAAGGTCCGCAGCCTCTATCTCGACATCCAGGAATGGGCGTTGGAGGACCCGTACTGGGCGCAGCACGCGTTCCCCAGCCCGGTTCGGCGAACCGAGACCGACGGTGTCGCCAAGCAGAATCGCGCGACCGCGGCCGCGATGCATCAACGCGTCCGCGAGCGGCTGCCGAAATTACCGGTGCTCGTCGAGACGGCCGAACGCGGCCTCGCCGCGCAGCAAGCGCTGCTCGAAGCCGCTCGCGCCACTCCGATCGGCGGCGTGTTCGTCCACGACGATGTCAGCTATCGGCGCACGAACTTCAAGACCTACCAGAAGAACCCGTCATGCTCGCGGCCGGACGTCGTGCTCGTCGAGCACATCGAGGCCGGCGAACAGACCGACGCTTACGCCGCCGAGGACGACGCGTTCTGGGCGTGGGCAATCATCGAGACGCTGCGCCACACCGGCATCCGCCACGAAGAGTTCCTCGAGATCACCCACCTGGCGTTGGTGTCCTACCGGCTGGGCGACACCGGTGACCTCGTTCCATTGCTGCAGATCCTGCCATCGAAGAACAACCAGGAACGGTTGCTGCTGGTGCCGCCGGAGCTGGCCAGCGTGCTCGCGACGATCATCACCCGGTTGCGCGAACGAAACGGCGGGACGGTGCCGCTGGTCAGCCGTTACGACCACCACGAACGCACCTTCGGACCGATGCTGCCGCACCTGTTTCAGCGTCGTACCCGGGGTCACCGCAACGAGGTCATCTCGACCGCCACCGTCCAGAAACTGCTCGACAAAGCCCTCGCCCGCGCCCACCTGCACGACGCCGCCGGTGAACCACTGCGGTTCACTCCACACGACTTCCGCCGGCTCTTCGCCACCGAGGCCGTGACCGGCGGGCTGCCCGTGCACATCGCCGCCCGACTACTCGGACACGAGGACTTGTCCACCACACAGGCCTACCTCGCGGTGTTCCAGGACGATCTGATCCGCTCCTATCGGGTATTCCTCGACCAGCGACGCGCCGTGCGACCAGAGGCCGAATACCGCGAGCCGACCGAGGAGGAATGGCGGGAGTTCCAGCAGTACTTCACGCTGCGCAAGGTCGCACTCGGCACCTGCGGACGCCCCTACGGCACGCCGTGCCGGCACGAGCACAGCTGTATCCGCTGCCCGATGCTGCGGGTTGATCCGCGCCAACGCGCCCGCCTGGCCGAAATCATCGCCAACTTGACCGAGCGGATCGAGGAGGCCGAAATACACGGATGGCTCGGCGAGAAGGAAGGCCTCAGCGTCAGCCTCCAGGCGGCCCGCGCCAAGCTCGCCACACTCGACCGTCCCCGAGCCCAAACCGCACATACGACAACCGATCTCGGCATCCCCATCACGACAACACACTGAAACAAACGTCGGCGCGAATTGCGACGAGGCAGGCACCCAACAAGATCGATCTAGTCCGGAAAAACCTGGTCAAAC
>DASWBF010000019.1:0-10849 GCA_036390735.1 Mycobacterium sp.
AGCCCACCGAATCCCGCAAGACCACCGCTCCAAAGGGCCGGCCGACGCCCAAACGCGACGCCGCCAGACGCCGCGGACCGGTCGCGCCCGCGCCGATGACCGCCGCGCAGGCCAGGCGCCGGCGCAAGGAGGTGGGCTGCAAGCTCAGCCGCGAGGAACGCCGCGAATTCCGGGCTCAGCAGCGTCAGCGCACGACGGAGCGTCGCGACAAGATGATGGCCGGCGAGGAGGGCTACTTGCTGCCCCGCGACCAGGGGCCGGTGCGACGCTACGTGCGCGACGTGGTGGACTCCCGCCGCAACGTGCTCGGCCTGTTCATGCCGATCGCGTTCGGCTTTGTGTTTGTGATGCTGGCGGTCCCGGTGCCCAGAGTGCAACTGCTGATCTCCCCCGCGATGATGGCGCTGGTGGTGGTCATGATCGGCAGTGCGTTCTTTCTGGGCCGCAGGGTGAACAAGTTGGTCGACCAGAAGTTCCCGAAGAACACCGAAACCGGTTGGCGGCTGGGCTTTTACGCTGCGAGCCGGGCCACGCAGCTACGCCGCATGCGGGCGCCGCGACCGCAGGTCAACCGCGGCGACCCCGTCACCTGACCGCCGTGCGGACGCTGGTGCTCGGCGGCATCCGGTCGGGCAAGTCGCGATGGGCGGAAGCGGCGATCGCCGACGCCGTCGGCCCCGGCGAACCAGTGCGGTACGTCGCCACCGGACCGAAAGAAGACTCCGACCCGTCGTGGTCGGCACGCATCGCCGCGCACCGGGCACGTCGGCCGGCGCACTGGTCGACGATCGAAACCGACGACGTCGCGACACTGTTGCGTGAGAATACGACCACCGCGACGTTGATCGACGATGTCGGCGGTTGGCTCGCCTCCGACCTGGACAGACCAGATGCTGACGAATTGCTCTCAGCGATAAGCGGTTTCGACGCAGCTCTGGTGTTGGTCAGTCCAGAAGTAGGGCTGACGGTGGTGCCGGCCACCGCGTCCGGCCGGCGGTTCGCCGACGAACTCGGCCGGCTCAACCAGCGGTTGGCCGACATCTGCGATCGCGTGGTGCTGGTGGTCGCTGGTCAGCCGGTGAGCGTGAAATGACCTTCGCCGAGATCGTTCCTCCCGACGCCGACGCGGCCGTCGCCGCGAGCCATCGCCAGGAAACGTTGACCAAACCACCGGGCTCCCTGGGTCGGCTCGAAGATCTGTCGGTGTGGGTGGCCGCGTGTCAAGGAGTCTGTCCGCCAAGGCAATTCGAGCGCGCCCGGGTGGTGGTGTTCGCCGGCGACCATGGCGTCGCGGCGGCCGGGGTGTCGGCGTACCCGCCGGAGGTCACGGCCCAGATGGTGGCGAACATCGACGCCGGTGGCGCAGCGGTCAACGCACTGGCCCAGGTCGCCGGGGCCGGGGTGCGGGTGGTCGACGTTGCCGTCGACTGCGACGAGCCGCTGACCCTTGTGATCGGCGCCCACAAGGTCCGCCGGAGCAGCGCAAACCTGGCCATCGAGGACGCGTTGACCCCGGACGAGGCGCGCGCGGCCGTCGAGGCGGGCCAGCGGATCGCCGACGAAGAGGTCGACGCCGGCGCCGACTTGCTGATCGCCGGCGACATGGGAATCGGAAACACCACGGCGGCAACCACTTTAGTGGCGGTCATCACCGGCACCGAGCCGGTCGCGGTGGTCGGGCGCGGCACCGGGATCGACGACGCCGGGTGGATGCGCAAGACGACCGCCGTGCGCAACGCGATGTACCGGGCGCGCAACGACGCGCATGACCCGATGACGTTGCTCGCGCGCTGCGGCGGCGCGGACCTCGCGGCGATGGCCGGGTTCTGCGCACAAGCCGCCGCGCGGCGCACCCCGCTGCTGCTCGATGGCGTCGTCGTGACGGCCGCGGCGCTGGTCGCCGACCAGCTGGCCCCGGGCGCGCGGCAGTGGTGGCAGGCCGGCCACCGGTCCACCGAACCCGCGCACACCCTCGCGCTGGCGCGCCTGGAACTCGAGCCAATCGTCGACCTCAAGATGCGGCTCGGGGAGGGCACCGGTGCGCTGGTGGCCCTGCCGATCCTGCGGGCGGCAGTGGCCACGTTGGCGTCGATGGCCACGTTTGGCGAGTCCTCGGTGACCGACAAGCCGTGATCCGTTCTCTTGCAAGCGCTTTCGCGTTCGCCACGGTGATCCCTGTCCGCGGAGGGAAGATCGGGCGGGGCACGCTGACCGCGCTGCCTGTCGCCGGAATCATGTTGGGTGCCCTGGCCGCCGCGGTCCTCTGGGCGGGCGACTGGGCGTTCGGGCCGCACAGTCCGCTGGCCGGGATGCTGGCGGTCGCGGCGCTGCTGGTGACGACCCGCGGCCTGCACGTCGACGGCCTGGCCGACACCGCTGACGCGCTTGGCTGCTACGGCCCGCCCGACCGCGCGCTGGCCGTGATGCGCGACGGCTCGACCGGGCCGTTCGCGGTGGCTGCGGTCGTGGTGGTGGTGGTTATACAGGGGCTGTCGTTCGCGCACGCGGGCTGGCCGGCTGTGATGGCCGCGGTGGCGACGGGCCGGGTCGCCGCGGTGTGGGCGTGCCGGCGCAGCGTGCCCGCCGCGCAGGGCAGCGTGCTGGGCACCATGGTCGCGGGCACGCAACCAGCGGTGGTGGCGGCGGCGTGGACGCTCGCAGTCGTGGCGGCGTCGGTGGCGGCCGGTCCGCGGCCGTGGCAGGGACCGCTGGTGGTCCTGATAGCGCTGGCGACGGCGGCCCTGCTGGTCGCGCACTGCGTGCGCCGGTTCGGCGGGATCACCGGCGACGTGCTCGGCGCGGCGATCGAAGTGGCGACGACGGTCGCGGCCGTGGGGATGGCGATCCGCTAGTCAATCCGTCGTGTGTGCGATCTGGAAGACGTTGCCGAACCGGTCCCCGACCATCGCTCGGCGGTCTCCGTACGGGGTGTCGAACGGTTCCTCGAGCGCTGTGGCGCCTGCCGCGAGCGCGCGGCGGAACACGGCGTCGGCATCGTCCACATAGACGTGACGTAGAGAAACGCCGGGAACGGCTCCCGCTCGGAGGCGGGCGAAACCATCAGGATCGAGTCCCCGATCTGAAGCTCGGCGGGTCGACCTGGAACGTAGTCTCCCTTCGCCTCGAACACCTCCTGCAGGAATGCCACCAGAGCCGCGGGATCGTCGACGAAGATCCTGGGCGTGATCGACCGGTAACCTCTCCTCGGTCGCCTGTGCACCATCGTTGACGGCTAGCCGAGCCGCGCCATCCAGCCGTGCGTGTCCGAGAAGGTGCCGCGCTGGATGCCGGTCAACGTGTCGCGCAGCGCCATCGTCACCTCGCCGGGTTCGCCGTCGGCGATCGTGAACTCGCCGTCGGCGTGCTTCACCGACGACACCGGCGTGATCACCGCGGCGGTGCCGCAGGCGAAGACCTCGGTGATCTCCCCCGCCGCCGCCTTCTTCTGCCACTCGTCGACGTCGATCTTGCGTTCCTCCACCGCGAAGCCGGCGTCGGTGGCCAGCTGCAGCAGCGAGTCGCGCGTGATGCCGGGCAGCAGCGTGCCGGTGAGCTCAGGGGTGACCAGACGCGCCGACCCGCCGCTGCCGAGAACGAAGAACAGGTTCATGCCGCCCATCTCCTCGACGAACCGGCGCTCGACCGCGTCGAGCCAGACCACCTGTTCGCAGCCGTTCGCGCTGGCTTCGGCCTGCGCCAGCAGCGACGCGGCGTAATTGCCACCGAACTTGGCGGCGCCGGTGCCGCCGGGAGCCGCGCGCACGTACTCCGTCGACAGCCACACGCTGACCGGCTTGATGCCGCGCGGGAAGTAGGCACCGGCCGGTGACGCGATCACCAGGTAGCGGTACTGCTTGGCGGGCCGCACGCCCAGTCCCGGCTCGGTGGCGAACACGAACGGCCGCAGATACAGGGACTCCTCCCCGACCGCGGACGGAACCCAGGCGCCGTCCACCGCGATCAGCTGCCGCAGCGACTCGATGAACACCTCTTCGGGCAGTTCGGGGATGGCCAACCGCCGCGCCGACGACCGCAGCCGTGCCGCGTTGGCCTCCGGGCGGAACGACACGATCGACCCGTCGGCCCACCGGTACGCCTTGAGGCCCTCGAACACTTCTTGCGCGTAGTGCAGCACGATCGCCGACGGGTCCAGTTCGATCGGCCCGTACGGCAGCACAGCCGCGTCGTGCCAGCCCCGCCCTTCGGTGTAGTCGATCGACACCATGTGGTCGGTGTGATGCTGGCCGAACGGCGGATTCGTCATGATTTCGGTCCGCTGCTCGTCGGTCGCCGGATGCGGGTTGGGTGCAGCGGTGAACTCGAGAGGGCCGGTTTCCATGCGAGCGATTGTACGTCCGGGGGCTAGCGAGTTTTGGCCTCCACGAACGGCGGATCGACGACCTCGCACTCCACCTTGCGGCCGCGGACGTCGACGTCCACGCGCTGCCCCGTCTGCACGCCCGCGGCAGTGTCGATCAGCGCCAGCCCGATGCCGAGTTTCAGTGTGGGAGAGAAGGTTCCCGACGTGGTGACGCCCACCGGGGCGTCGCCGGACAGCACCGTCAGCTCGGGGCGCAGCACGCCGCGGCCCGTCGCGCGCAGCCCGGCCAACAGCCGGCGCGGGCCTGCCGCCTTCTCCGCTAGCAACGCTTCGCGCCCCCAGAACGCGTCCTTGCGCCACCCGATCGCCCATCCACAGCGGGCCTGCAGCGGTGAGATGTCAAGCGACAGCTCGTGACCGTGCAGCGGATAGCCCATCTCGGTGCGCAGCGTGTCGCGGGCTCCGAGACCGGCCGGCTCGCCGCCGAGCTCGCCGACCTCGTCGACCAGCGCGTCGAACACCACCGCCGCCCGCTCCCACGGCGGCAGCAGCTCATAACCGTGCTCGCCGGTGTAGCCGGTGCGGCACACCCGTACCGGAACCCCGTGAAATTCCGCGTCGACGTAGCCCATGTAGTCCATGTCCGTCGGCAGGCCCAGCCGCGCCAGCACGTCGGCCGAGCGCGGGCCCTGAACGGCGAGCACCGCGAATGACCGATGCTCGTTGGCCACCGAAACACCTTCAGGCGCTGTGGCTTTCAATGCGTCGACCACGGCCGCGGTGTTCGCGGCGTTGGGCACGAGGAACAGCTCGTCGTCGGAGACGTAGTAGACGATCAGGTCGTCGACGACGCCGCCGGATTCGTTGCAGCACAGCGTGTATTGCGCCTTGCCCGGGCGGATGCGGCGAAGGTCGTTGGTCAGCGCGGAGTTGACGAACGCGGCCGCCTGCGGTCCTCGCACCGACGCCTTGCCGAGGTGGCTGACGTCGAACAGGCCGACGGCCGAGCGGGTGGCGTTGTGCTCGGTGACGGTGCCGGCGTATGAGACCGGCATCAGCCAGCCGCCGAACTCGGCGAACGTGGCACCGAGGTCACGATGCCGGTCTTCGAGTGGCCCGTGCTGGATGTCGCTCACCGCCGATACCCTAGTCGGGTGGTCGATTTCGACGCGTTGGAGGCCGCCGGAATCGCGAACGCACGCGAACGGGCCGGCCTCATCGAGTACCTCGACAGCCTCGGATTCACCGCCGAGGAAATGGTCGAGGCCGAGGGCCGCGGCCGGCTGTTCGGCCTGGCGGGTGACGTTCTGGCGTGGTCGGGCCCTCCCACCTACAGCCTGCGCACCGCCGCCGAGGCGCTCGGCGTAGCGGTCGACGACGTCGCGCATGCCTGGGCACTGCTCGGCCTGACCGTCGCCGGCCCGGACCAGCTCGCGCTCAGTCAGGCTGACGTCGACGGTCTGGCCACCTGGTTTGCGCTCAAGCCGTCGATGGGCGACGACGGGGCGTTCGGCTTTCTGCGTGTCCTGGGCGCGGCCGTGGCCCGACTCGCGGAGGCCGAGTCGACGGTCGTCCGCGCTGGGGCACCCGACATCCAGATGGACCACACCCATGACGAACTCGCCACCGCGCGGGCGTATCGCGCGATCGCAGAGTTCATTCCGCGCATCGGCGCATTGATCGACGCCGTTCACCGCCATCACCTCAACAGCGCCCGAACCCATTTCGAGGGCGTCCTGCGAGACACGTCGGCGAACGTGGAGTGTGGCGTCGGCTTCGCCGATCTGTCGGGATTCACCGCGCTGACACAGCTCCTCACCCCCGCCGAGTTGTCGAAGCTGCTCAACGAGTTCGACGCCACCGTCAGCAACGTCGTGCATGCCGACGGTGGGCGGGTGGTGAAGTTCATCGGCGACGAGGTCATGTGGGTCAGTGCCATGCCCGAGCTGCTGTTGAAGACGGCGGTCGACCTCGTCGATCACCCCAAAGCACGGGAATCCGGGCTGCAGGTCCGCGCCGGTCTGGCCCACGGCAGGGTGCTGGCCATCAACGGCGACTACTTCGGCAACGTGGTCAACCTCGCCGCCCGGCTGGCCGCCGCGGCGGGGCCCGGACAGATTCTTGCGGCCCAGGCCGTGCACGACCAGTTACCGGATTGGCCGGCTACGGCGCAGGATCCGTTGAAACTCAAGGGTTTCGACGTCCCGGTCACGGCCTACGAGGTGCATGCCAGCCGCTGAGCGCTAGGGTGGTTGCCCGTGAGCAAAGAACCTGGCTATCAATCACCCTCGGTCACCGTCAGCTCGTCGCTGTCAAAGCGCGCGTCGGGTGACGCGGTGTTGATCGTGCCGGTGGTGTGCACCGACGACCGGGTGACGGTTGTGGCCGACGACCCCTACCTGCTCAGCGACGCCGTCGCCGCGATCGAAGCCGCGCTCGCCGCACTCGGGGCGACCGGCGGCGAAGGACAGCTGCACCGCGTCGTGGTCCCGACGCTTCCAGTGGCGAGCGTGTTGACCGTCGGACTCGGAGCACCGCGCGTGGGGGCACCACCCGCTTGCGGGGGAGAGTGGCCGGCTGACAAAGTCCGCCGTGCTGCCGGAGTGGCCGCTCGGTCGCTGGACAAGGCGCAGTCGGTGGTGACCACGCTGTCGGCGCTCGACCTCGGCGCCGCGGTGGAGGGGCTGATCCTCGGCGCCTACAAATTCAACGAGTTCCGCAGCGCCAAGACCGCGCCGAAGGAGCCGGGCCTGCGCAAGATCACCGCGCTCGCGCCGGACACCAAGTCAGCCACCAAGGCCCAGGCGGAGCGCGCCGGCGCGATCGCGGCCGCGGTGGCCACCGCCCGCGATTTCGTCAATACCCCACCGAGCCACCTCTTTCCGGCCGAATTCGCTTCCCGCGCAGAGGCATTAGCCGAAGCTGCCGGCTTGGAGGTCGAAGTGCTCGACGAGAAGGCGCTGGCCCGCAAGGGCTACGGCGGGGTGATCGGCGTCGGCAAGGGTTCGTCGCGCCTGCCGCGGCTGGTCCGCCTGACCTATCGTGGCGCCCCGAAACGCAAGGGCGCCAAGACCGTCGCACTGATCGGTAAGGGCGTCACCTTCGACACCGGCGGCATCTCGATCAAGCCGGCAGCCAACATGCACCACATGACCTCCGACATGGGCGGGGCCGCGGCCGTAATCGCGACGACGGTGCTTGCCGCGAAACTGGAGCTGCCGATCGACGTGATCGCTACGGTGCCGATGGCCGAGAACATGCCGTCCGACACCGCCCAGCGGCCCGGCGACGTGCTCACCCAATACGGCGGCATTACGGTCGAGGTGCTCAACACCGACGCCGAGGGACGGTTGATCCTCGCCGATGCCATTGCCCGCGCGTGCGAGGACAACCCGGACTATCTGATCGAGACGTCGACGCTCACCGGCGCGCAGACCGTCGCGCTCGGCGCCCGCACGCCCGGCGTGATGGGCAGCGACGAGTTCCGCGACCGGGTCGCTGCGATCAGCCAGAGGGTGGGCGAGAACGCATGGGCGATGCCGCTGCCGGAGGAACTCAAGGACGACCTCAAGTCGACCGTCGCGGATCTGGCCAATGTCAGCAGCTCGCGATACGCCGGAATGCTGGTCGCCGGAACGTTTCTGCGTGAGTTCGTCGCCGACGGCGTCCAGTGGGCACACATCGACATCGCCGGACCGGCCTACAACACCGCAAGCCCGTGGGGCTACACCGGCAAGGGCGGCACCGGTGTGCCGACGCGCACGATGTTCGCGGTCCTCGAAGACATCGCCGAAAACGGCTGAGAAGCCCGAGCCGTGAACGGCTTACATGGCCGGGGCCGGTCGTCGCGCACCCCTGACATCCTGTCTGAGAACGTCTTCGCCCCTCCGTCTGCGGGGCGGTCCGAGCTGTCGTTCTGCTGTTGTCTTACTAGTCGCGCGGCACTCCCACTTTCGCGACGCTGCGACTTTGCGATTTGGCGCCGTTCGGACCGCGCAGGCAGGTGTGGCAAATATGGTCTGTTTCGAGACACCCACGCCATTAGCCACGTGAGCGAGAACAGCCCAGCGGCCAACAAAGATGTAGCACAGCGCTAGCCGCCGCACATCCCAGCACTGGCGGGCGTGCGCTCGCGTCGGGCGGAACCCACGAGGGACCCTGACAGCCACCGCAGACAGTGCAGCACCGTAACCGATGACCTTCCACGACAACATCGAAACGGAACAACGCGCGTTCGGGTTTGTTGGGGGCAACCGTAGGCTTCGATGGTGCCAGGTCAGTGCTCGGGGGTTGGCCGTGATTGCAGCGTCGGTGCGGCGGCGGCGAGGATCTCGTCTCGACTCCCGTTGAGAGGGGGATAGATTCGCCTGCCGTTGATTGTGCGCTTGGTGGCCTTGGCTTCGGCCCCGCTGGCGATCACCTGCCGATCCCAGCCTTCGGTATAGACTGCCCCCGCCGGCCCGAGGTCCAAAACTGTGACATACCAGGGAATTCGAAGGGACAACATCGGCTCGCCAAGTAGATCGCTGATGACGTTGTACCCGGCGAACCGCCCCATCGGCCTGCCGTGCTGGCAGGACATCACCGATAGGTGTCGATCGTCCATCCACGCGGCCGCAACATCCCCGGCGGCGAACACCCCCTGCACGCCGATCACGCGCAGGTGTTCGTCAACCGCAACCCGGCCGAGACGGTCACGCTCGACGCCCAGATCCGCGGTAAGCGGATTGGCGCGCATACCGGCACACCACACCACGGTCGACGCGGCCAGCTCTTCCCCTGTCGACAATGTCACCCCATTTTCACGGATCGCTGCGACACTGACCCCGAGCCGGGTCTGCACCTCGTTCGCCGTCAGCGCGGCCTCGATCACTGGGCGCGCCGATGCGCCCATGTCCGAGCCAACGTGCCGGTTGTGATCGATGAGTATGACGCGGGCAGCGATGTCCGGGAATAGCGCCGCCAGCCGCGCAGGCAGCTCGCAGGCGGTCTCAATGCCGGTCAGCCCAGCGCCCACCACGATCGCGGTCGCCGCGGCCGGTGTGTGCAGACCGCGCGCGAGCTCTACCAGGTGCCGCTGCAGCCTTACCGCGCCGTCGTAGGTGTCAACGTCGAAGCCGAACTCACGCAGACCGGGGACGTCCGGTTTGACCACTCGGCTGCCCAACGCGATCACGAGACGGTCGTAGGCCCGCGTACCGAGCGAGGTGGCCACCGTGCGAGAAGCCGGGTCGATTGCCGACACATCGGCGGCGATGTGCCCCACTCCGACCGGGTCGAGCACATCCCGCAGCGGAATTCGGCACGCCGTCAGGTCGGCCTCGTAGTTGCGCACCCGGATGTCGTGGTAAGGCAGTGAGCTGACTACCGTGATGTTCACCTCGCTGCCCGCGACGCCGAGTTCGTCGATTCGCCGGGCCGCAGCCAGGGCGGCCCACAGACCGGCGAACCCGGAACCGAGCACAACCACGTCGCTCACCGGGCCAACGTTAGCCGCCAGGTACCCGCGATGCGGCGACCCGACGCCCCAATCGAGCCGAATTGCCTCATCGCCCTGGGGCACGGTCACCGGATAAACGTGGTCTTGAGACCAACTTCTGCGAGTTGCAGTTGTGGTCTCTTTCGAGTCAGTGGGCAGATCTGCAGTGTCACATCACCTGGCCGCGCGCGGTGCTGCGCAACGCCTGCGGCGCCAGGCGCGACGTGCCGTACAGCAGGTAGGCCTCCGGCGTGACCGGGCGGATCGGCTTGTTCTTCTGCACCGCCGACACGATGGCCTTCGCCGCCTTCTCGGGACCGTAACGCCGTGCGGCGAAGAACTTTTCCCATTGCCTGCGCCGCCCCGACACCTGTGGCACCTTGCCCGGCGGCGCGTCGAACCGGGCGGTGCTCACGATGTTGGTGTGGACGGGGCCGGGGCACACGGTGGTCAAACCGATTCCGGCAGCGTCGAGTTCGGCCCGCAGGCAGTCGGAGAACATGTACACCGCCGCCTTGCTGGTGCAGTACGCGTTCAGCGATTGCAGCGGCGCGAACGCCGCCGCGGATGCGACGTTGACGATGTGGCCGCCGCTGCCGCGCTCGACGAGCCGGCGCGCGAACGCCCGGCAGCCGTTGACGACTCCGCCGAGGTTGATGTCGAGGACCCGGTCCCATTCCTCGGCCGGGGTGTCCAGGAACCGTCCCGCCTGGCCGACGCCGGCGTTGTTCACCATGATGTCGGGGACGCCGTGCTCGGCGCACACCTCGTCGGCGAACGCCTCGACCGCATCGGCGTCGGACACGTCCAGCTTGTACGCGTGTGCGATTCTACGCTGTGCCGCAATGTCTTTCGCGGTTTCCCGTACGTTGGCCTCGTCGACGTCGCTGACCACCACTTCGGCGCCCAGCCGGGCGAATTCGAGGGCGGTGGCGCGGCCGATGCCGCTTCCTGCGCCGGTGATCGACACCAGTGTGTCGCTGAACGGCTCCCGGGGCGGGCCGACCTGCGCACGCCGCATCGCCCGGGACGGCGGACGTCCTTCGACG
>DASWBF010000020.1:0-1937 GCA_036390735.1 Mycobacterium sp.
TATCGCCGCGCCGGAGTCGGTGTGGCGGTGACGGCGGCCGACCGCGCGCACGTGATCGAGGTGCTCGATGCGGCCGAGCGGCTGGTGGCGGCACGGCCGGAGATGGCATTGCTGTCGGCTCGGCGCGGGGTGCACCGCAGCGACGACTTCTGAACTATCTGCGTTTGCGCCTCGCCGGCGTCGGGGCGACGGCGCCGGGAGCGAGCCGCCGTGCGCTGATCAGAAACGCGGTGTGGCCGCGCATCCGGTGCTCGGGTCGCACGGCCAGCCCGACCACGTCCCAGTAACGCTGCAGCGTCTCCCACGACCGTGGTTCGGTCCAGCACTGCTGTGCGCGCAGCGCCTCGACCGTGCGCGACAGCTGGGTGACCGTCGCGACGTACACAACCAGCACCCCACCGGCCACCACCGCCGCGGCCACCGCGTCGAGCACCTCCCACGGGGCCAGCATGTCGAGCACCGCCCGGTCGACCTGCTCCCCGGCGTAATCCGCGACGTCGGCGATGACGAGATCCCAGTTGGTCGGCCGCTCACCTAAGAACGTGACGACGTTGCGTTCGGCGTGTGCGGCGTGGTCGTCGCGCGCCTCGTAAGAGATCACCCGGCCCGCCGGGCCGACGGCCCGCAGCAGCGAGCACGTCATCGCGCCGGACCCGGCGCCGGCCTCGAGCACCCGAGCGCCCGGGAAGATGTCGCCCTCGTGCACGATCTGGGCGGCGTCTTTGGGGTAGATCACCTGCGCGCCGCGCGGCATCGACATCACGTAGTCCACCAACAGCGGCCGCAGCACCAGGAACTGGTCGCCGTTGGTGGCCTTGACCACGCTGCCTTCGGGCTGGCCGATCACCGCGTCGTGGGACACGTAGCCGCGGTGCGTGTGAAACTCCGCTCCCGGCGTCAAGATCATCGTGTAGTGACGGCCCTTGGCGTCGGTGAGCTGCACGCGGTCGCCCACCTCAAAAGGACCCGTACGACGCACAGGTTCACCCTATTCTTGGCGGAATGGCGGACTCATGTCCGTCCTGTGGCACCGACCTGCTGGCGAACGCGAAGTTCTGCCACTCGTGTGGCTCGCCGATTCAAGCATCTGGTGACCGAGCCGAATACAAGCAGGTGACGGTGCTCTTCACCGACGTGGTCCGATCGATGGCCATCGCCTCAGCCGTCGACGTCGAACGACTTCGCGAGATCATGGCCGAGCTCTTCACGCGGTCGGCGGCGGTCGTGCAGCGCTACGGCGGCACGGTAGACAAGTTCACCGGCGACGGCATCATGGCGTTGTTCGGAGCACCAATTGCATTGGAGGATCATGCCGTTCGGGCATGCCGGGCCGCGCTGGAAATTCAGGATGCGGCTCGAGAGTTGGCCCGTGAAGTCGAACGCACCGACGGCGTCGATCTGGAGATACGAGTCGGGCTTAATTCCGGCCGTGTGATCGCCGGCGAAATAGCCTCCGGTGCAGCGGGTTACACCGCCGTTGGGGAACAAGTCGACCTGGCCCAACGGATGGAGTCGGTGGCCCCGGCGGGTGGCGTAATGCTCAGCGCGTCGACCGCGCGTCTCGTTGAACATGCAGCCGTCTTGGGAGATTCCGAACTCGTGCAATCAAAGGCGCGGCCTCTGCGGTGCCGGCCCGCCGACTCATCGGCATGGCGGCACAGCCAATGCATGCGCCCCGCTGGGAAACGACGCTGGTTGGCCGGACGTGGGAATTAGGCTCGCTGACAGGGATTTTGGATCAATCTGTTTACGGCCAGGGTGGCATCGTCAGCGTCATTGGTCCTCCAGGCATCGGCAAGAGTCGAATGGTTCGAGAGACAACGGCGATCGCTCGCGCTCGCGGGGTCAAGGTGTTTAGCGCCTTCTGCGAATCGCTCACCACGACCGTTGCGTTCGGCGTTGCCTCAGCTCTTGCGGTCGGTTGTCGGAGTCACAGA
>DASWBF010000021.1:0-2656 GCA_036390735.1 Mycobacterium sp.
GTCGTAACTGCTGCCGATCGACGCGGTCGCCGTACGTACCGCTGTCAGCCAGTCGACGCGAATGTCGTTGTCTACGAAGGGTTTTACTTGCTGGTCAAGCAGTTCACTTGCTGCCGCGCGGTCGCCGGCGCCGGAGATGACGGTCTGCGCGGCAGCCAGCCAGGCAGGCCGCTCCCCTTGTCGGCGGTCGTCGATCGCACTCAGGGTCGCGACCTTCTTGTCGACGATCGCCCACAGCGCGTCACGCAGGCCGGCAACCGCGTCCGCCGCCGTGCGCACAGCCGTGGTGGCGTTCTCGGCCGTGTCGGCATGCCGGCGCAGGAAATCCTGGGCCGACGCCGCGCCGTCGCCCCGCCACGCCGCCGCGAGGCTGGTGACCTGTTCACGTTGCCGGCGCAGTGCGTCGTCCGCGGCGGCCGCCACCGCTTGCAGCGCAGAACAGTCGGCGTCCAGCACGCGCAGGTCCATGCCGTCCTCGCTGGAGTACCAGTCGCGGACCTGCGCCGAGTGCAACGTCAGGTCGGGGTTCTGGTAGTCGAGCAGGTGACACGCCCACACGTAGGACTGCGTGTTGTCGACCGCTTGGCGCGCTTCGGCCAGCCGGCCCGCGACGTCGAGTTCGGCGGCCAACGGCTATCCCAACCGCGCGGCGGCGCTCTCGTCGGAGCGCTGGTAGCGGTCGGCGCTGGCACGCAACGCGGCCGCAATCTCGACGGACGCGCGCGACCACGCCGTCAGCCCGTCGGCCAGCCGGTCCAGCGCGGTGCGAAGAGCGTCGCCGCGGGTGGCGTAGGCGCGACCGGCGGTGGCACCCCCGAAGCCGAGGTGCGACAGGTGAGTGCCGACGGCGGCATCGAGGGCGGCCGCCGACGCGTCGAACTCGGCGGCGACGTCGCGCACCGCAGCCACGTCGACCCGCGCGGTCTGTGGTCCCATAACGGCTACGACGCGGCGGCGCGTATTCCGGTTCCGCTCAGCTCACGAACTTCACACAGTCCGCGACCCGAATCGCGACCTGTTTGGCAGTGTCCTCGTCGGGCGCCTCCACCATCACCCGGACGAGCTGTTCAGTTCCCGAGGGGCGCAACAAGATTCGGCCCGTGTCGCCGAGTTCGGCTTCGGCGTCGGCGACGGCCGCCTGCACGGACGGTGCGGCCGCGACCGAACTCTTGTCGGCGACCTCGACGTTGATCAGCACCTGCGGCAGCGTGCTCATCGCCGACGCCAGCTCACGCAGCGGGCGACCCGTCTGCGCCATCCGCGACATCAGCCGAAGGCCGGTCACGATCCCGTCGCCGGTGGTTCCCAGCGAGGGCATCACGATGTGCCCGGACTGCTCGCCACCGAGCGCGTAGCCGCCGGCACGCAGCTCCTCGAGCACGTAGCGGTCGCCCACCGCGGTGGTGCGCACGTCGATGCCCACTGCTCGCATCGCCAGGTGCAGGCCCATGTTGCTCATCACCGTCGCGACCAGCGTGTCCGTTGCCAGTTCGCCGGCCTCTCGCATCGCCAGCGCCAGGATCACCATGATCGCGTCGCCGTCGACGACGTCGCCGCTCGCGTCGACGGCCAGGCACCGGTCGGCGTCACCGTCGTGAGCCAACCCGAGGTCGGCGTTGTGGGCGATCACGGCGGCCCGCAGCGCGTCGATGTGTGTCGACCCGCAGCCGTCGTTGATGTTCAGGCCGTTGGGTGCGGCGTTGATCGCGATGACGCGGGCTCCGGCGGCCTGGTAGGCGCGCGGTGCTGCCGCGGACGCGGCGCCGTGCGCGCAGTCGACGACGACGGTGACGCCGTCCAGCCGGGTGGTGACGGCTTTGCCGACATGGCGCAGGTACCGCTCGAGGGCGTCCTCCGCGTCGATGACGCGGCCGATCCCGGCGCCGACCGGCCGCTGGGCCGGGTCGGTCGTGATCAGCTGCTCGATGTCGTCCTCGGTCGCGTCGTCGAGCTTGTGGCCGCCCGGCCCGAAGACCTTGATGCCGTTGTCGGGCATCGGGTTGTGCGACGCGGAGATCATCACGCCGAACTCGGCGTCGTAGGCGCTGGTCAGGTACGCCACCGCGGGCGTCGGCAGGACCCCGACGCGCAGCGCGTCCACGCCTTCGCTGGTGATACCGGCGATCACCGCCGCCTCGATCATCTCGCCGCTGGCCCGCGGATCGCGGCCGATGACCGCGACGCTGCGTCCCGCGGAGGTGGCGCCGAGCCGGCGCGCCGACGCGGAGCCGATGGCCAGCGCCAGCTCCGCGGTGAGCTCGCGGTTGGCGACCCCGCGGACGCCGTCGGTGCCGAACAGTCGACCCATGCCGACAAACTTCTCACAGTCGGCGCCCGAAGGCACAACCGACGAGCTCATCAGCCGTCTTGCCACCGAATCGCGATCAGTGCGGTACCCGGAGACGGGTCACCGCCCGCACCCCAGTTGGGATGCGGGCGGTGATTTCCGAATCAGCTGGCCGGGGTCAAGCCCGACGTCGGCGTCATCGGCGCCGTCGGTGGCGCCTCCGACTGCGAGCCATTCGGCTGGTCGGCGATGTTCTCGGCGTTCGGCCCGGCCGCCGGCGCGGTGTTGGCGTTCGGCCCGGCCGCCGGCGCGGTGTTGGCGTTCGGCGTGTTCGTCGGCACGTTGTTCGCGTTCGGCGAAGTCACCGGG
>DASWBF010000022.1:0-6311 GCA_036390735.1 Mycobacterium sp.
AACCGACGCTCGGTCACCGAGTTCTCAACAGGGCGCACGACCCAGGTGCGGTACCCGGCCACCCACACACTCAACAGGAAAGAAGTCAGCGCATCGGCTGCTCCGGTCGCAGTCCCGAGGCGATGGCCGGGCCCCAGCGAACTCAGTATGAATGTCCATCCGCTGCACCCCGGAGCGACGCTAGCGGCGGACAATTTGGCGCGTCATCGGTGGCCGCCAAGGCGTCGAACGTGGCACATCGAATCCGCGCGATGGCCAGCGAATAGCACGCGCGAATCGCTCCGGCTGCGATCGCATCCCCCGGTCCAACTCGTCCGAGAAGCAGCGGCACCGGTCCACGGTTGTGTGGGTTGGCATCCCGCCGCGTAGGAACTGAACCACTCCGTGAGACAAAACCGGGTCGCAATCGCGTGAGACGTCCAAGAGACCCGCAGGTCACCGGGCGCCGACGATGTCACCGAGGGTGAGACCCTACAGTGGCAGTAATAGAAGAGGGCAGTTTCGACGCGGCCGCGCGCCGGCTACAGATCACTCCTTCGGCAGTCAGTCAGCGAATCAAGGCGCTCGAACAGCAGGTCGGCCAGGTGCTCGTGAAGCGCGAAAGGCCCTGTGTGCCAGCCGCATCAGCGCTGCCGCTGGTGCGGGTGGCGGCCCAGATGGCGCTGCTGGAGGCTGAAGCGATCGCCCAGTTGCGTGGCGGAGAGCAGCACGCCACCCGAATATCGTTGGCTGTCAACGCCGATTCGATGGCTACCTGGTTCACCGGCGTATTCGGCATGCTCGGCGACGATGTGCTGGTCGAGGTGCACATCGAGGATCAGGATCACTCGGCCCGACTGCTGCGCAACGGCGCGGTGATGGGCGCGGTGACCACGGAACGCAGGCCGATCCCGGGCCGCCGGGTGCACCCACTCGGTGCGATGCGCTACGTACCGGTGGCGGGCCGCGCCTTCGCGACGCGGTTTCTGCCCAGCGGCTTCACCGCCGCGGCGGTCGCCCATGCGCCGACGGTGTCGTGGAACCGCGACGATGCGTTGCAGGAAGATTTCGTGCGCAAGGTTTTTCGTCGCAGCGTCGCGATGCCGGTGCACTATGTGCCTACGGTGGAGGGCAATCTCGCTGCCATCCAGGCCGGGCTTGGCTGGGGCATGTTTCCGGACGCACTGCCGCCGCACGGTCAGCTTGTCAGGATCAGCGACGACCACCTCGACGTGCCGCTGTACTGGCAGTGCTGGAAGCTGGACTCGGTGCTCGTCGCCAAGGTCACCGATGCCGTGCGGTCGGCCGCCGCGAAACTCACCTCGCCACAATCTCGTGTTCGCGGACGTAGAACAGCGACGAGTTCGGCAGGTCGATGAACCTGCGCTCGGGCTGGTATGCGCGCGCCGACCGCAAGGGGTGGACCAACATGCCCAACGAAGCCTGAGCGCCCGACCTACGCCGCCGACCGTTCGAGGATGTGAACGCCGCATGCCGAGCCCAGGCCGATGACGTGGGCGAGACCGACCGTCGCGTTCTCGATCTGACGGTCTTTCGCCTCGCCCCGGAGGTGGTGGCAGATCTCCCAGATGTTGGCGATGCCGGTCGCAGCGATCGGGTGGCCCTTGGACTGCAGGCCGCCCGACACGTTCACCGGCGTCGATCCGTCGCGCCACGTGGCACCTGAATTGAAAAACTCTGCGGCACCGCCCTCTTCGCACAGCATCAGGTTGTCGTAGTGCACCAACTCGGCGGTCGCGAAGCAATCGTGCAATTCGACGAGGTCGAGATCGCCCGGGCCCACGCCCGCTTGTTCGTACGCGGTGGCGGCGGCGTTGCGGGTGAGTGTGTTGACGTTCGGCAACACCTGGCAGCCTTCCTCGTAGGGGTCGGTAGTCAGTACCGACGCCGACACTTTGACCGCCCGCCGCCGCTGCTGCTGCGACAGCGACTTGAGCGTCTCGCCGTTGCACACCACCGCGGCCGCGGCTCCGTCGCAGTTGGCCGAGCACATCGGCCGAGTGTTCGGGTAGGCGATCATGACGTCGTTCATGATCTCGTCCAATGTGAACTTCTTCTGGTAGGCGGCCAGCGGATTGAGCGTCGAATGCGCGTGGTTCTTTTCACTGATCTTCGCGAAGAGCTCGAAGCTCGCGCCGCCGTACTTGTGGTCGTACTCCATGCCGATCTGCGCGAAGACGCCCGGCATCGCCTCGGTACCGATCCGCCCGTCGACCGGCGTTACCGCGCCGTAGCGACCTGACGGCGTCCATGTCTGCGCATCCCCTCTCTTCTTCCCGCCCGCGCCGAGAAGACCTGCGCCTGCTAGTTTCTCGACGCCGACCGCCAGGCCGTAGTCAACTTCGCCGGCCTTGACGGCCATGATCGCCGTTCGCAATGCCGTCGCACCGGTGGCGCACGCATTGGCGACGTTGTACACCGGTATGCCGGTCTGACCGATCTGCTTCTGCAACTGCTGGCCGATGCTGGCGCTCGCGTTCATCAGGTTGCCTGCCGCGAGCACGCCAATGTCGGCCATGGTCACCCCGGCGTCGGCGAGGGCCCCCGTGGCAGCCTCGGCGGCCAGGTCGACAGCGTCGAGGTCGAGGTGCTTTCCGAACTTGGTCATTCGGATCCCGATGATCCAGACCTCGTCGCTGGCGCTCATCGTCTGTTCTCCTTGATCACTCTGCGGGCTCGAACACGAACCCGACGGCCTCTGTGCCCTCGGAATCTTCTCCGAGTGAATACGTCGCGAGCCGCACTTTCATCCCGGTGCGGATGCTTTCCGGATCCGGCTCGATGTTCGTCAGGTTGGCCCGGACCTGGGTGCCGTCGCAGTCGACGACGGACGCCACGAACGGGGTGGGGATGCCTGGCGCGGCGAATGTGACGATCGTGAACGCTCGCACCGTGCCCTCCGTCGCGATGGGGACGGTCGTGAACTCTGTGGCGAAGCACTTGGCGCAGGCGTTCCGCCGGTCGAAGAAGCGGGCGCCGCAGCTGGCGCACTGCTGGGCGACGAGATGCGGCTCGCCATCGTCGAGCACCAGGTAGTCGACCATCGGTATCTGCTTGGCCATCTGCACCTCCGTTGCCGGTCCTTCGACCGTAGCGGTCTCTAACCGCGCATCCACTGCGGGCCGGAGTAACCCTCCCACGGGTTGTAGTCGGCGAGCAGATCCTCCTGCGGCGGGCGCTGATCTTCGGGCACATGCTGCAGGTTGATCCGGATCCGGTACCAGATCGAGCTCGGCCCGCGCATCCCGTCGACCAACACGTCGGCGGGCTCCAGCTTTTTCGCCGCCTCGGGGTGCCGCGAGCGCCACGTGTCCAGTGCGGCCATCGCTTCGTCCTTCGTCTTCGTCCGGGCGACCTCGATCAGCGGCTTCGTCGACTCTCGTCTGCCGGTTCCCTTTTTAGGGGGCTTCTCCGCTGGGCCCAGCCGCTCCGCCAACTCCAGCAATGCGTCCAACGACCCCGAGGCGTCGTCCATCCCGGCCCACGGGTCGCCGATGTCGGCGAACCGCGCCGGAACCGTGTCCACCGTGAAAGCTTCTGCGTGACGACGCGATACCTCGTCCCAGAACAGCGGCGTCGAGACCCGCGCACCGGGGGTGGCGCGCACCGAGTACGCCGACGCCGTCGTGCGGTCTTTGGCGTTCTGGTTGAAGTCGACGAAGACGCCCTGGCGTTCTTCCTTCCACCATCGGCTAGTGGCCAGGTCCGGTGCGCGCCGCTCCACCTCGCGGGCAACCGTTTCCGCCGCCAGCCGCACGTGTCGATACGGCCACCGCGGCGCGATGCGCGCATATATATGGAAGCCCCGTGACCCCGAAGTCTTCGGCCAGCCGGTCAGCCCGTTGTCGGCCAGCACGTCGCGGACCACGAGCGCGACGTCGACGATCTGCTGCCAGGGCACGCCGGGCACGGGGTCGAGGTCGATGCGCAGCTCGTCGGGGTGATCGAGGTCGCCGGCCCGCACCGGGTGCGGGTTGAGGTCGATGCACCCGAGGTTGACCGCCCACGCCAGTCCTGCGGCGTCGTGAATCACCGCCTCCTTGGCCGACGTGCCTGACGCGTACTTCAGCTCGGCGACGTCGATCCAGTCCGGGCGCTTCTCGGGTGCGCGCTTCTGGAAGATCGCCTCTTGGGTCAGCCCCTTGACGAACCGCTTGAGGATCATCGGCCGGTCGGCGACGCCGCGCAGCGCACCGTCGGCCACCGACAGGTAGTAGCGGATCACGTCGAGCTTGGTGCGGGCCGGATGACCGTCCGCCGCGGGGAAGACGACCTTGTCGGGGTGCGTGACAGCGACCTGCCGGCCGGCCACCTCGAGCGACATCGGGCCGGCCATACCGCCATCGTAGGAAGCTATGCCGGGTTGACGCGGAACACGGGATAGCGGGCAGCGACTTTCTCCTACTCAGACCTGGCTGAGATCCCCGTCACATAAGGTAATGCCCATGCCCACGCTGAACCCCGCTGACCTTGTCGCACAGGCCGCTGCGAAGGCCAAGCAGTACGCCGAGCGCGGCGCGGCCGAATTGCACTACGTCCGAAAAATGTTCGAGTCCGGCGCGCTCAAACTGGAGTCGCCGAAAATGGTGAGCGCGATGGCCGCGGACATCGCGCGCTGGGGCGAAATCGGGATGATC
This sequence comes from Mycobacterium sp., assembly GCA_036390735.1. Classification (GTDB taxonomy): domain Bacteria; phylum Actinomycetota; class Actinomycetes; order Mycobacteriales; family Mycobacteriaceae; genus Mycobacterium. The sequence goes on from DASWBF010000022.1 coordinate 4,638, forward strand.
CCGTCGGTCAACGCGCGCCGCACACCGCACCGCGTCGCGGTCATCGACGACGAGGGCGCCCTCACTTTCAGCGAGCTCGACGCCGCCGCCAACGCGGCCGCCAATGCAATGATCGCGATGGGTGTCAAGGGCGGCGACGGCGTCGCGATCCTGGGGCGCAACCACCGCTGGTTCATCATCGCGAACTACGCATGCGCGCGGGTGGGCGCCCGCATCATCCTGCTCAACACCGAGTTCTCCGCCCGGCAGATCGCCGAGGTCGCCGACCGCGAAGGCGCGCGGCTGCTGATCTACGACGACGAGTACACGCAGGCAGTGTCGGAGGCGAACTTCGAACTGGGCAGGCTGCGCGCGCTTGGGCACAATCCCGACGCGGAGGAACCGTCGGGCAGCACGGACGAGACGCTGGCCGAGGTGATCGCGCACAGTAGCAAGGAACCTGCCCCGAAGCCGACGAAGCAGTCCTCGCTGGTGATCCTCACCAGCGGCACCACCGGGACACCGAAGGGCGCCACCCGGCACACCCCACCGACGCTGGCCCCGATCGGCGGTGTCCTCTCGCACGTGCCGTTCAAAGCCGGAGAAGTGACGTCGCTGCCGTCGCCGATGTTCCACGCGCTCGGATATCTGCACGCGACGATTGCGATGACGCTGGGCTCGACGCTGGTCATGCGCCGCAAGTTCCGTCCCCTCACCGTCATCGAGGACATCGAAAAGTACCGTGCCACAGCGCTTGTCGTGGTGCCGGTGATGCTGTCCCGCATTCTGGACGCGCTCGACAAAGCCGACCGCAGCTACGACCTGTCGTCGCTGCGCATCGTTTTCGTCTCCGGCTCTCAGCTCGGCGCGGAGTTGGCGACCCGGGCGACGAAGAGGCTCGGGCCGGTGATCTACAACCTGTACGGTTCCACCGAGGTCGCGTTTGCGACGATCGCTCGCCCGCAGGATCTCGACGTCAACCCGTCGACGGTCGGGCCCGTCGTCAAGGGCGCGAAGGTCAGGATCCTCGACGAGCACGGCAACGACGTCCCGCAGGGACAGGTGGGTCGCATCTTCGTCGGCAACACGATGCCATTCGAGGGATACACCGGCGGCGGCGGAAAGCAGATCATCGACGGGCTTCTGTCCTCAGGCGACATGGGCTACTTCGACGACAATGGATTGCTGTACGTCACCGGCCGCGACGACGAAATGATCGTCTCCGGCGGAGAAAACGTGTTCCCGGCCGAAGTCGAAGACCTGATCAGCGGTCACCCCGAAGTCATCGAGGCCACCGCGCTGGGTGTCGAGGATGAAGAGTGGGGGGCCCGGTTGCGGGCTTTCGTGGTGAAGCAAGAGGGTTCGGGCGTCGACGAGGACGCGATCAAGCTCTACGTGCGCGAGCACCTGGCCCGCTACAAGGTGCCGCGCGAGGTGGTCTTCCTCGATGAGCTGCCGCGGAACCCGACCGGCAAGATCCTCAAACGCGAACTTCGCAAGATCGACTAACGCGTTTGCGCCGAAACCGAATTTCGGGTCGTGATTTCGGCGATTCGACAGCCCTGGCTTCACGTTCGGCGCAGTGGCAACGACAGCGGAGGCTTACGGGTCGCGGGGCAGGCCCAGCAGCCGCTCGGCGATGATGTTCAGCTGCACCTCGGAGGTGCCGCCGTAGATCGTCGTCGCGCGGCTGAA
>DASWBF010000023.1:0-6611 GCA_036390735.1 Mycobacterium sp.
ACTATGACGCGGGGGCGACGGCCGCGATCAGCGCGTCGGGGTCCGTCACGCTCACCCAGAGCGTGCGCAGCGTGATCGGGACGCCCATGACATGTGCGCGCGCACCGGCGGGTCGATGGTCAACTCCACCATGCCTTTCGACGATCCGTTGACCAGCCACCGGCCCCGCCAGCCGTGTACCCCCCAGGCGTACACCCTGTCGTTGTTCGGCGCCGCTGTCTTGATGGAGCTCAGCGGGATCGTCGCCCGGAACCCCACCCCATCGCGACGCGGAGGTTGCCGTCCTCGATCCGGACCTCGCTTTGTCCGGGGCCGAGGCCGAGAGGAGCGGACAGCGGCAGGAACCATCGTTCGTAACGAAGCTCGGTGGGCACGACCGCCAGAGTACTTCGCGCGACACGCGCCTGGACCTACAGCGACGCCAGGATGGCCTGCATCTCGTCGATCTCCTTCTGCTGGCTGGTGACGATCGACTGGGACATCGCGATGGCCGGCGGGTACTGCCCGGACTTGATCTCGTCTTGCGCCATGGCGATCGCTCCCTGGTGGTGCGCGATCATGTGCGTCAGGAACAGCTTGCTGGCCTCGACGCCTTGGGCGTTCTTCAAAGCGGCCATGTCCTCGGCGGACATCATCCCGCTCGTGCCAGGCATGTCGCCCATGTCGTGCCCGGGCATCATGCTGCTGGGCATCGGCATCATCGTCGGCTCGCCCCATTGGCTCAGCCACGACTGCATCTGTTGAATCTCGGGTCCTTGAGCCGCCTTGATCTGATTGGCCAGCGTCACCACCCGAGGGTCGATTCCCTGCTTGCCCAGCACGATGTCGCTCATCTCGATGGCCTGCTGATGATGCGGAATCATGTGGTGGGCGAACATCGCGTCGGCCTGGTTGTGCGGCTGCGCCGCCGCCGAGGTCGTGGTGCCAGCGGGTGAGGTGCCGGCCTCGGGAGAGGAGCCGCTACACCCGGTCAGGGTGGTCAGAGTCGCCACCGCCGCAGCACCGATGGCCAGCAACCGTCGCCTCATTAGAATCGTCCTTCCGTAACTACGAGTCGGATTACGTCCGCCTATTGATATATACCCTATGGGGGTATAGAAAGACAGTCATGGGACTGACTCAGAAGCTGCTGTCGCATCACCACCACGACGACGGCTCCGGCGGGGTGATTACCCATCCCCGCGGCTATGAACTCTTCGCCGGCGCCTGGTTTCTTGGCCAGCGCGCGTGGACTTGGGACCGTCTTGTCGCGTTGGCGGGCCCCCAACCTGGCGATCGTGTGCTCGACGTCGGAAGTGGCACAGGGTATTTCGCACGACGGATCGCGCCGGTGGTGGAGCCTGGCGGATCGGTGGTGGGCATCGACCCGTCGCAGCCCATGCTCGTCTACGCCGCCGCACATGCCCCGGCCAACTGCACGTTCCAAGCTGCCGGCGCTGAGGACGTGCCGTTCGGCGACGCGTCATTCGACCTGGTGGTGTCGAGCCTGGCGTTTCACCACTTCCCGGTCGATCGCCGGGCCGACGCGGTGCGCGAGATGTTCCGCGTGCTGCGGCCCGGCGGTCGGCTCTTCATTGCCGACTTCCGCCCGCCGCGCGGTCCGGTGCTCAACCGGATCGTCGCGGCCGTCACCGCTCACGCGATGGCCCACGACAACGCTCACGAGATCAGCGAATTGCTCCGCGACTGCGGGTTCACCGTCACGGGCACGGGGCGTACCCGGCTGATGCATTACGTCAAAGCGCTACGGCCACAAGGATAGTCGTTGATTACGCGAGGGCGAGGAACAACTTCTCCAACTCGGCTTCGGTCATTTGGCCGCCTTTGGGCTGAGCCCCGCTGACGCATTCCCTCAGTCCGGTGGCCACGATCTTGAAACCGGCGCGGTCCAGTGCGCGCGAAACCGCGGCGAGCTGAGTGACGACGTCCTTGCAGTCACGTCCCTGCTCGATCATCGCGATCACGCCGGCGAGCTGGCCTTGGGCCCGTCGCAATCGGTTCAGGACTGCGGCGATGCTGTCTTCGTCACCAACCATGGTGCTTCCCTTCGATCGTGCGCTGACATCTATGGTACCGGCGGGGGTATCGACGGCAGTCATGCCGCGGCGGCGCCGGCCTGCGCTCTGCTGGCCAGCCTGCGTAGAGGACAATGTGTCGTCCGTCGGCAGATGGTGTAAACGCCTGCAGCGCACAGGGTTATGCCCGCAGCGGTCAGGCCCACCTCGGGGCCCGCTTCCTCGGCAAGGATGACGGAGGCCATCACCAACACGAACCAGCCGAACATCGTTCGTAATGCGTTTGCGTCAACCATTGAGCTGAGCCGACCGCCGAGGATCGCACCGAGAACCGCGGCCGCCGTCACCACCGCGGCCAGCCGCCAGTCGATCGGCTCGTCGGCCAGGTGCGCGGCCAAGCCGGCGAAGGACTGCATCGCGATCACCACCAACGACGTGCCCACGGCGGCGGTCATCGGCAATCCCGCGAGCAAGGCCAGCGCCGGCACCAGCAGGAAACCGCCGCCGGCGCCGACCAGCCCGCTCAACATTCCCACCGCGGTGCCAAGCACCGCGATCTTGACCATCGGCAGATGCTGCCGCCCGGGTGTCGCGGTGGACGCCGTGCGGCCCCGGAGCATTGCGGCTGCGGCGACGATCATGATCAGAGCGAACGCGATCATCAGGATCGTGCCCGGGACGAAGCGGGCCAGGCGGCCGCCGGCGTAAGCGCCGACGATCGCCGCAAGACCGAAGGCCGCAGCCGTACGCCACCAGACCCGGCCAGCGCGGGCGTGGCCGATCGCGCCGATCGCGCCGGTCACGCCCACCACGAGCAGCGACGTGGCGATCGCGGGCTTCGGGTCGAGTCCCGCCACGTAGACCAGAAGCGGGACAGTGAGGATCGACCCGCCGCCGCCCAACAGGCCGAGCGAAATGCCGACGAAAACCGCCAGCAGCACGGTCAACGCGATCGTCATCGTCACCTGAAACCTCCGCTCCCGCTCATACCCACCTGGGTATAAACTCGCTGGGAACAAATATACCCCAGGGGGTACTTGACATACCAGTAGGGGTATCAGCCATTATGGGTGGTACCAAGACGGAAGACGGGGAAGAGGCCATGATCCTCGAGCAGTACTACATCGAGTGCCTGTCGCAGGCGTCGTATCTGATCGGCGACGAAACCACCGGGCGCGCGGTTGTTGTCGACCCGCGCCGCGACATCAGCGACTACCTCGCCGATGCGAAGCGGTACGGACTGACGATCGAAGGAGTCATCAACACTCACTTCCACGCCGATTTCGTGTCCGGGCATCTGGAGCTGGTCGAGGCGACCGGGGCGTGGATCGGCTTCGGCGCGTGCGCGGAAACCGACTACCCGATCCGTCGACTGGCAGACGGTGAACACATCTCGTTGGGCCGGGTCGACTTGCAGATCGTTTCGACGCCGGGCCACACCTGGGAGTCGATCAGCGTTGTCGTGCGCGAGCATCCCGGGGCAGTGCCGACCGCGGTCCTGACGGGTGACTCGCTGTTCATCGGCGACGTGGGCCGCCCGGACCTGGTGAACATCGGCGACAGTTCGACCGACGATCTCGCCCGCGCGATGTACCACAGCATTCACGACAAGCTGTTCGCGCTGCCCGACCAGGTCGTCGTGATGCCCGCGCATGGCGCCGGGTCGTCGTGCGGCAAGAACCTGTCCACCGAGCTGACATCGACGATCGGTGAGCAGCGCCGCACAAACCCGTCAGTGCAACCGATGAGCGAAGACGCGTTCGTCGAGCTGATCACACGGGGGCAACCGGCCGCACCGGCGTATTTCTCCGTCGACGCGGCGATGAACAAACACGTCCACCCGCTGTTGGAACAGAATCGCGAAATCCCTGCGCTCAGCCCGTCGCAACTGCGCGCAGCGATGGACGCCGGAATCCGCGTGCTCGACGCCCGATCGGTGGAGGATTTCGCCGCCGGGCACCTTCGGGGATCGGTGAACGTCGGCTTCGACGGCCGGTTCGCGGAGACGGGCGGGATGGTGGCCGACGTCGACGAGAAGATCGCGCTCGTCACGTATCCCGGCGAGGAGCAGCTCGCGGCGATGCGGCTGGCACGCATCGGTTCTGACAACGCCGTCGGCTACCTCAACGTCGACCATGACGGCGTGTTCCCCGCCGAACTGTCGGGTCTGCTGCGGACCGCGCCGCGGGTGACGGCCGCAGAACTGGACCGGATGCTGGCGCGGGACGCGGTCACGTTGATCGACATCCGCAACCCCGGAGAGCTCGATGCGGGCGTGATCCCCGGAGCGGTGCACATCCCGCTCGCGCAGCTGCGGGCGCGGCTGGGCGAGGTGCCCGCCGGCAAGCCGATCGTCGTGCACTGCGCCGGCGGCTGGCGCTCGAGCGTGGCGGCGTCGCTGCTGCGGGCAGCCGGACTGGAGGACGTGTCCGACTTGGCGGGCGGCTACACCGGCTGGGCGCAGGCGCACGCGGCCTGACTCACACGCCGCCTAATCACAAAGGAGAGAAGCAATGTGTTACCCGGTGCAGTGTCCACGCTGCGGCAAGACCGGTTGGGGAGGCTGCGGCGAGCACGTCGACAGCGTGATGCGTTCGGTGCCCGCATCCGAAAGATGCCGGTGCGCTGTGCGCGCTGACTCGGAGGTCGTACCACGATGATGTACGGCTGGGGCTGGGGCTGGGGCTGGGGCGGCTGGATCGTGGTGACCCTTCTGATGGTCGCGTTTTGGGCCGCGGTGATCACGGGGATCGTCCTGGCCATCCGGTACACGTCGGGAGACGGGCAGCGCAGCCAGGCTCGGGGGGCGCCGACGGCCGAAGACGTGCTCGCAGAACGATTCGCGCGCGGTGATATCGACGAGGAGGAATACCGCCGGCGCCTGACGTTGTTGCGGGAGCACCGGAGCACGGGATGACCGCCCGGACGATCGTGGCGGTTGGGGCCGCGTCCGTCGTGCTCGGCGTGGCGACGACGGGTCTTATCGCTTTGGCCTCGGGCGGTCCGCCGCCGGCGTCGGCGTCGTGCGAAGCGCCTGCGCTGGCCGGCGCCGTGGTGAACGTGAGTCTTACCGACATGGGCGACATGATGGGTCCCGGGATGATGGGACCCTCCGGACACATGCGCGGCATGGGAATGATGCGTATCACGGCGGACCCGGCGACCGTTTCGGCAGGGCAGATTTCGTTGCGGGCCAACAACTTCGGCGCTCTCACTCACGAAGTGGTGATCCTGCCGCTGGCCCCGGGTCAGTGGCCGGGCCAGCGGGCCATAGGTGCCGACGGCGAGGTCGACGAGTCCGGCAGTGTCGGCGAAGCATCGCGGACATGCGGCGCCGACGAAGGGGAGGGCATTTTGCCCGGGGCGAGCGGCTGGACCACCCTCACGCTGCCGCCGGGACGCTACGAATTGCTGTGCAACATCGCCGGCCATTACGGTGCGGGCATGTACACCGAGCTCGACGTCACCGGCAACCGCTAACTCGCGTGAGCGTCATGCGGGGGAAGTAAATCGGTCGGGCTCCATCGCGAACTTGCCCAGCACAGCGGAGAGAACAGAAAAGATAATCGCTGCCCGCGTACGTCAGCCGTCCAACGGCCCGAGATCGAGGAGTTTCTTACTGGCAGCCATGCCGCGCCGTCGCAGTCGCATCGCGCCCTGCGCACCGTGTTGTTCACCGACATGGTCGCCTCCACGCAACACGCCGCGGCGACAGGCGACGAGCGGTGGCGTGCGGTGCTGCACCGCTTTGGTGAGATCACCGCCGAACTCACGGAACGATTCGGCGGCACGGTGGTCAAGAACACCGGCGACGGCCACCTCACCACGTTCGACGGCCCGACGCAGGCCATCCGCTGCGCCGAGGCCCTGCGTGCTGACGCCGAAACACTGGGCATCCAGATCCGCGCTGGCATCCACACCGGCGAGTGCGAACTGCTGGACGACGACCTCGGGGGCTCGCGGTACATATCGCGGCGCGCATCCTCGGCCAGGCCGGCCCCGGTGAAATCCTGGTCTCGCGCACCGTGCGTGACCTGATCGTCGGGTCGGGCACGGGCTTCGAGGACCGCGGCAGCGTCGAGTTGCGTGGTGTGCCCGGCACCTGGCAACTGCTGGGGGTCGATCGCCACGGAGCGCAGGCGGGATCGGCCGAGGCGGAACTGGCGTCAACGCCCACCCCCGGCCCGCGCACCGCGATGCGCCGGTCGGACCGCGCCGTGGCGCTGATGGCCAGACGCACACCATGGATCCTGCGCGGTATGGCCCGCCTCGCCCCGACGGTTCGGAGCTGAACAGCTACCGGAGTCAACGCGCTCGGCGGTGCGATTTGCTGTTGGGGCCGACGTAGCCGCTGTGTTTAGACGCATCAGTGCATTACTTAGAACGTGTTGGAAAGGGGTTTACGGGGCATCGGCCGGTTGCCAGGGCCGTCGTCCGGGCGGGGGCGCCAGGCGACGTGCCATGAGGCCGATCATGGCCCATTTGACCATGGCTTCGGAATGGGTGGGCAGGCGTTCGTAGTCGCGGTCGAGTCGTCGCCAGCGCACCAGCCAGGACAGGGTTCGTTCCACCACCCAACGGCGCGGCAGAACCTCG
>DASWBF010000024.1:0-5004 GCA_036390735.1 Mycobacterium sp.
GGGTCCTGCCACAGCTTGAAGAACTCGTTCGAGATATCGTAATGGAACTGAACTTCCTCGGTATCCGACCCGCGAGTTTGCGCCGCGGACTTCGACAGCCACTTGGACTGAGCATGCGTCGAACTCTGCGTCTCACTTGAAGTACGTGCCATCGTCCGTCCTGTTGACACTTAGGGGATTCCGGGACGTCCTGAATGCCGCCGGAGGGTCCTCCCCTACTTCGGATTACATCAGACTACAACGCCGGCTGCTCGCCGAGATGCACCCCGCTACCGGCGTTGATGGTCCTCGCCGGTAGCGGAGCTGCGCCGTGGGGTTTTGCGCGGTGCCGAGGTTTTGGCGGCTGACATCACCTCAGCGAAGGCCGCGTCCATGCAATCCCCGTAGTGCTCGATATCGGGTAGCACGGCCGGGCAGCCGTTGATGCTGACCACCACACGCCCGCAGTAACTGATCACGTTGTGGATCAGCCCGCCCCCCTGTGTGAACGGCGAAAATGCGTAGCCGCCGAGCATCCGGGCGCCGACGAGGTAGACCGGGAAGTCGGGGCCGCGCATCGTGGACACCAGGGTGTTGGAGATTCGTGAGTTCTCGGCAAGCCTTCCTAGGCCTGCCGCCATCGCGAGACGGAGCGCGGGAACGAGGACCTCGCCCGGCAGGAACTCGGCGTACTCGAGCACGCGCGGGGCGACCTCCTCGTTGAAGGCCTTCGACCGGGTGCTGGCGTCGTGCACGACCCCCAGGCGGGCAACGGGATCTTCGAGGTCCGTGCCGAGTGGAAGGCGAACCACCCCCATCTGATTCACTCCGCGGCGGTTGGGGTCGGTGTGCACCGCGATCGCCACGGCCGTCACGAGCGAAGTGTCGGGCAGCTCGTCCTTCTCCTGGAGATACCGGCGCAGCGCGCCTCCGATGCCGGCGACGACGACGTCGTTGACAGTGGCGTGCGGTACGAGGGTGCGTGCCTTCAACACCGCGTCGAGATCGTAGGAGCGTGCGTCGAAGTTGCGGCTGGTGTCGATGTGCGCGTTGAACCGGGAAGCCGGCACCTGGTGGGAAGGCCGCTCATCTTCTTGTTCTTGACGACCGAGCGGCAGCCGCCGCGTCAACGCTCCGGGAACCTTGCTCAACAGGGGAAGGGTGTGTCGTGCAGCCGAGGCAAACTGCGCCGGGCGACGGGCGTAGGTCACCGCGGTGCGGGCCAGCAGGTTCAGCGACGACGGACGTGGTTCTGGTGTCCAGTCGTCGTCGGGCGGCGGCGCGGTTTCGGGGGTCAGATCGTGAAGCGCGTCGACCAGGGACAAGCCCGTCACCCCGTCGACCGCCGAATGATGGACCTTGAAGCACACGGCGAAGGCGCCTTTCGGCACTCCCTTGATCCTGCCGAGCCCCTCGATGAAGTAGCCCTCCCACGGGGGCCGGCTCAAATCCATCCGCTCGGTGTGCAGCTGCGATATCTGCTCGCACAGCTGCCGCCAGCCACCGGGTCTCGGCAATGTCAGGTGGTGCAGGTGCCGGCTCAGCTCGAAGTTCTCGTCGCGCACCCAGTACGGGTGATCCAGATCGAACGGAACGCGAGCAAGCACCGTGCGAAAGATGCGGTCCGCGCCGAGCCGGGAGCGGATATGCGCGGCGACATCGTCGAAGGTGACAACGCCGCCCGGAGCTGTCGACGGGTCATAGATCGCGAAGTAGGTCACGTGTGCCGCGCCGGCGGTCTCGGCGTAAACGAATGCCGCATCAAGGCCACTCAGCTGCTCCACTACGGCCTCCGGTGATCAGCGCTGATCTACTCACCTCCTTTGTACTGCTGTGGGCGTGTCGGTGTATGCGATTAACGACACCGGCGCTTATTGACCGCGCGGGTAGGTGGCCGCGGCGAGCTCGAGGATTTCCAGACGGTCCGCCGGTAAGAGGAACCCCGACCGGATCGCTGTGTCGAGTGACGTCGTGAAGCGTTCGAGGTAGTCCGCCGCCCCGCCCGGATAGAGCCGGCTGAGGGTGGCGGCATCGAACGGCTCACCGGTACCGAAGAGAATGGACAGGACACTCCCCTCGACGCCGATGCCGGATGTCCGGGCAATCGGCACGTCGACCCACGGAGTACGGACACCGGCCTTCGCGATCCCGTTCGCATCCAGGATCAGCTGAGGTGGATCTCCTTCGCTCAACTCCACGGGTGGCGCGTCGGGCGCAGTCGCGCCGGTGCGGACCCAGTCGTGCAGGCCGGCGATCGCCGCTTGGAGGACATAGTGGTGCTGCGGGGCGAAATTGATGAAATACAACAACTTCTGACCCATCAGGGTGTTGGTCGGAGCGTAGGCGGCCACGATCTGATCCAGCGGTGCGAAACCGGTGTCGATCGGGGCAACCTGGATCGTGTAGTTGTCGGCATGAGCGGTCCCCGGGATCTCCCAGGTCCGCAGCCATTCGTTGTCGGGCTGCCTCGCCAGGTAATAGCCCGCCCGCGCGGCACCGACAAGATCGGTCTCGGTGATGACCGTTAGCAGAGGGACGCGCAGATCGGGACGGAACTTGACGGCTTCTGGTACGCCAGATTCCGACGCCGCGAAGATGGACATTCCGTCCAGCGGTGCCGCGGGCCCGAACCGGGAATGGACCAAGAAGCCGTCGTACACCTTCACGAGCGGATCGACGGCGTTGACGTACGTCGTCAAGAACATCGCCGATTGAGACTCACCCACGGCCACAACGAATTCCGGGCTCAGCGGACCGAGAACTCCGTTGCCCGCCCCTTCCCGGACCAGTTGGCCGACCTGCGAGAAGATGTCATACGAGAAGGCGTCTCCCGGGTGGCTCAGACACGAATACCGTTCTGGGTCAAGTGTTTTCAGCGACATGTCGGCGAGGAGGCTCGCACCGCCGTCAACGCCCACTTGCTGCACCGAGACAGCGACGTAGGCGTAGCCCTCGCGAACCACCTCGCGATGCGCCAGGAACCAGACCGCAGGCGCGTCAATGCCGCCGCTGACATTTAGCCACTCGACGAGGACTGTTCCGTTGAACCTGGCGTCATCCGTCGGCCTCAGCACCACGATCCGGGTGACGTAATCCGCGACACCTGAAGGCACTGCGTCCCAGCGTCCATCGGAGCCGAACTCCCCGTCAGGTGCGTAGCTGCACGCCGCCCCCGAGACGAAGAACTCATCGGCGGTATAGCCCAGGCTTGCAATGTCGTAAGCGCCGAGCAGCAAGTTCGGTTTGCCCGGAACACGGCATCCAGCCGCCACGCCTGACTTCATCCTGATGACCCTAGCGAAGCGGGTTAGTGCGGACCGAAACCCGGTTAGGTTGTAGATGCTCCGCTGAGGGACGCCGCCCTGAAGCCGATCCGGGAGATCGTTGACGCATGCGAGTTGACGGACGGGACATCACCGTGTCCGGCAGCTTGCTGCAGCCGCTGACCCGACGGACCAACGACATCCTGCGGCTCGTCCTCGCGACGGTATTCCTCGCGATCGTCATCGCAGGCTCGCTGATCACGCGTGGGCGATGGGTCGCGCTCGAGGAATCCGTCTCCGAAATCGTCGGCGTTCTGCCACCCACCCAGGCCAACCTGATCTACCTCGTCTACGGCGTCGCGATCGTGGCGTTGCCCTTCGTCATCCTGATCGGCCTCATCGTCGGCCGTCGCTGGAAACTGCTCGGCGCGTACGCGGCCGCCGGGCTGATCGCCGTTCTCGCGCTGTCGATCACCGGCAACGGCATCGCGGCCCCCAGGTGGCACTTCGACCTGTCTGACCGGCTCGACACGTTCTCGTCGCAGTTCGTCGACGACCCCCGCTGGATCGCGATGCTCGCCGCGGTGCTCACGGTGTCGGGTCCGTGGCTGCCCGCGCGGTGGCGGCGCTGGTGGTGGGCGCTGCTGCTGGCCTTCGTGCCGATCCACCTCGTCGTCAGCGCCGTGGTTCCGGCCCGCTCCTTGCTCGGGCTGGCGGTGGGCTGGTTCGTCGGCGCGCTGGTGGTCCTGGTCGTCGGGACGCCGGCGTTGGAGGTGCCGCTCCACGACGCCGTCCGCGCGCTGGGCCGGCGCAATTTCGAGGTCGCCGCGCTCACGGTGATGCACCCCGCAGGGCGCGGACCACTCGTCCTGTCCGCGACGGCGGCGCAACCCGATTCGGCCGCGATCGCCGAGATGTACGGCCCCAACCAACGCAGCGGCGGTGCGCTGCGCCAACTCTGGCGAAAGTTCAGACTGCGCGGCAGCGAAACCGCGCCCCTGCAGACCTCGATGCGCCGCGCCGTCGAACATCGCGCGCTCATGGCCATCGCCATCGGCGACCTCGGCGTCGCCAACACCTCGACGATCGCTCTCGCCGCGCTCGACCGCGGATGGACGCTCTATGCGCACACGCCTGCACGCGGAAACCCCATCGACGAAGCGACACCCGTTGGCGCCGTGTGGGAATCACTGCGCGTGTTGCACGACCATCAGATCTCCCACGGCGACCTGCGCAGCAAGCACATCACCGTCGACGACGGCACCGTGCGCTTCGGCGGCTTCGGCACCGCCGAGTACGGCGCCACCGACGCCCAGCTCCAATCAGACATCGCCCAACTCCTGGTGACGACCACCGACGTGTACGACGCGCCGTCGGCCGTGAGCGCGGCGATCGCCGTCTTCGGCAATGAAACCATTCTGACCGCATCCCGCCGACTCACGAAATCCGCTGTGCCGAAGCGGATTCAGGAGTCAGTGAGCGATGCCGGCACCGTCATCTCCGCCGCCCGCGACGAGGTCAAACACCAAACCGGAGCCGACCAGATCCGCACCGAGACGATCACCCGGTTCACCCGCAACCAGATCATCCAACTCGTCCTGCTCGTCGCGCTGGTCTACGTCGCCTACCCGTTCATCAGCACCGTGCCGACGTTCTTCTCCGAACTGCGCACCGCGAACTGGTGGTGGGCGCTGCTCGGCTTAGCGGTGTCGGCACTCACCTACCTCGGCGCGGCGGCCGCGCTGTGGGCCTGCGCCAACGG
>DASWBF010000025.1:0-1980 GCA_036390735.1 Mycobacterium sp.
GAGTGGCGAAGCTTCGCCGCACCCGTCGCGGCTACGAGGAAGACCGGCCGCACTACTGTCCGGCCGGTCATCAACTTGGAGCGAACAAGGTGCTCGTAGGGGTCATGCACTGTGAATGCGGTGTGCTTCACCGGACCCACTGGTGCGCTACTTGTGGTGCGACCACGTACACACCGCCGCTAGGGACGAGTTGCCGATCAAGAGCTCTAGACGGTCGCGGTTGAGCGATCGTTTCCAACGAGGCGTATTCACTAGACAATTGGCCTTTTTGAAATTAATTCTTTCGAAAATAATTACGGTATGAAAGACGTAACTGGTCAGGTAATCGCGATGCCGCTGTTGCTGGTGTGATTTTTGGGGTTTCTGTGGCTTGATGGGCGTGTCGCGTTGATCTTCGCGTCTGGCTGCGAATCATGGTGTAGTGGCTGCCGATTCACGCCCCTCACCTGAGGAGCTTGCTGCGGAGAACGCACAGCTGCGGGCGCTGGTGGGTGAGCTGATGTCGCACCTGGAGGCGCTGGAGGCGGAGAACGCGGAACTCAGACGGCAGTTGGGGTTGAATTCGCAGAATTCGTCGAAGCCGCCGTCGTCGGATTCGCCGTTCGACAAGCCCGCGCCGAAGTCGTTGCGCCGCAAGAGCGGTCGCAAGCCGGGCGGGCAGCCCGGGCATCCGGGTTCGACCCTGGCGCTGGTCGACGATCCGGACGAGACGCGCCGCCATGAACCGAAGGTGTGTGCCGGGTGCGGCGCCGGGCTGGGCGGCGCCGTGCAGCTGGGCGTGGAGCGGCGGCAGGTGTTCGATCTGCCGCCGATGCGGGTGCGGGTGACCGAGCACCAGATCGTCACGCGCCGCTGCTCATGCGGGGCGATCAGCTGTGGCGCCGCGCCGGACGGGGTGCGCGCGCCGGTGCAGTACGGGCCGCGAATCTGCGCGATTATCCTGTACCTCTACGTCGGGCAGTTCCTGTCCAAGCAGCGCACCGCACAGGCACTGTCGGAGCTGTTCGGTACCCCGGTGTCGCAAGGGACGGTGGCGGCGATATCCGAACGCGCCGCCGACGGGCTCGACGAGTTCCGTACCGTGGTGGCCGTGCGCATCGCCGCCGCGGAGGTGGCCGGGTTCGACGAGACCGGGCTGCGGGTGGACGGCAAGCTGCACTGGGTGCACTGCGCGCGCACCGACAAGTACACCTTGATCACCTGCCACCCGAAACGCGGCAAGCAGGGGATCGACGACGCCGGGGTGCTCGCCGGCTTCAGCGGCGTTGCGGTGCACGACGCCTGGGGCCCGTACGACACCTACATCGACCCGGAACATCAGTTGTGTTGCGCGCACGCGTTGCGCGAGTTGCAGGGTGTCGCCGACACCGCGCCACCGGATGCCGAGTGGTGCTGGGCCGTCCAGGCTCGCGACGCGCTGGTCGCCATGCAGCAGCTGATCACCGACGCCATCGCGGCCGGCGCCGATACCGTCGACGCGGACGCACTCGCCGAGCAGGTGCGGCTGTTCCGCTCCGCCGCCCAGCTCGGAGTCACCGAAACCGCACCGCGATCCAGCAAAACGATGAAGAAGCACAACGCGCTCGCCCGCAGGCTGCGTGACCGGCAAGACGACTACCTCCGCTTCACCACCGACCGGCGAATCCCGCCCGACAACAACGGATCCGAACGCGACATCCGCATGATCAAACTGCGGCAGAAGGTCTCCGGCTGCATGCGCACCCTCACCGGCGCAACACAGTTCTGCGCCATACGAAGCTACCTATCCACCGCAGCCAAACACCAACGTAAGAGGCGGTTGTCAAGTGGTCTCGGGAATTTTTCTGGCTCGATTGTCCAAGCCTGGTCGGGATGGTTGGTGGTCGGCGATTCTTGTCAGTGGGCGCGCGGGAGGCCGCTGGCCGGCCTGGCCGGCCAGCTCCCGCGTGGTTGATGCCCTCATCCGCGGAGTGCTCGGGGGCTCCGCCGCGTGCGCCTGCG
>DASWBF010000026.1:0-1708 GCA_036390735.1 Mycobacterium sp.
CGCAGCCGAGCGTCTGCGGCATGCAATGGGGCTGGCGTTGACCAGCGTCGGGTTAGGTCCTATTCCGTCCCGACCCGCCGCAGGCACAGTCATGTCCGGGGCTGATGTCAGGCGACAAACAGTCTACGAGAGTAACAGTTAGCGGCGGCAGGGCGGCCTGCGCAACCACGAAGAATAGCGGCGTACAGTTACATCAGCTAATTAACACCTCTCAAGGAGCCAGCGGTGGCACGCACTGACAACGACACCTGGGATCTGGCGTCCAGCGTGGGAGCCACCGCGACCATGGTCGCCGCTGCCAGGGCGATGGCGAGCAGGTCGCCCGAACCGCTGATCGACGATCCGTTCGCCGAGCCGCTGGTTCGGGCGGTCGGCATCGACTTCTTCACCAAGGTCCTCGACGGTGACATCTCGCTGGCCCAATCCGACGACCCTCAGTTCGACCCGTCGCGGGTGATCGACCTGCTCGCCGTACGTACCAAGTTCTTCGACGAGTTCTTTGAACACGCGACGGCCACCGCGGGAATTCGGCAGGCCGTTAACCTGGCGTCCGGGCTGGATTCGCGCGCCTATCGACTGCGGTGGCCGGAGGGCACCGTGGTGTTCGAGATCGACCAGCAGGCGGTAATCGACTTCAAGACCGGCACGCTGTCGGCACTCGGCGCCAAACCCGCCGCCGAGCACCGGCCGGTGGCCGTGGATCTGCGCGACGACTGGCCGGCGGCGTTGCGCGCCAACGGGTTTGACGATACGCAGCCCGCCGCGTGGAGCGCGGAAGGCCTACTCGCGTACCTGCCGCCCGACGCGCAGGACCGGCTGTTCGACGAGATCACGGCACTGAGCGCCGCGGACAGCCGGCTGGCCACCGAGTATCACCCACAAGGCTCGGCGTTCCTCGCCGAGCGCAACAAGCTGATGGCGCGCCAGTGGAACGACCACGAGCTGGACCTCGACCTGTCGAAGCTGATGTACCACGGCGAGCGCAACCCGGCCACCGACTACCTGGCCGCGTGCGGGTGGGCGCTCACCACCCAGACACGAGCCGAGCTGTTCGCCGCCTACGGGCGGCAGATGCCCGACGACCTGGCCTCCGAGCCGTTACGAAACACCGTTGCCATCACCGCAATACGACGCTGAAGGAGCACCGATGGCCCGAACCGACAACGACACGTGGGACGTGACGTCCAGCGTGGGCGCCACCGCCACGATGGTGGCCACGCAGCGTGCGCTGGCCACCCGCGAGGGGCTGATCGACGACCCGTTCGCCGAGCCGCTGGTGCGTGCGGTCGACAACGACTACTTCACCCGGCTCGTCGACGGCGAGATCGATTTGGCAGAGCTGGACCCGGAATTCAGCCTGCGCCGGTCCGCCGAGGGCATGGCCGTGCGCACCCGCTTCTTCGACCGCATGTTCCTCGACGCCGGCACGACGGGTGTTCGTCAGGCGGTGATCCTGGCCGCGGGCCTGGATGCACGGGCGTACCGGTTGCCGTGGCCCGACGGCACGGTCGTGTACGAGGTCGACCAGCCGGAGGTCCTCGACTTCAAGACGAGCACGCTGGCCGTGCTCGGGGCCAAGCCCGCCGCCGTCCACCGTCCGGTCGCGATCGACCTCCGCAACGACTGGCGTAACGCGTTGCTAGACAATGGTTTTGACCCTACAGCGCCGACCGCGTGGAGCGCCGAGGGGCTGCTGATCTATCTGCCG
>DASWBF010000027.1:0-9309 GCA_036390735.1 Mycobacterium sp.
TGGGTGATGGGCGACAACCGTACGCACTCGGCGGATTCACGCGCGCACTGCACCAGCGTCCCGGCCGATCTGCAGCGCGGAGTCCTGTGCACCGGCGACCCGATGTCGGGCACGATTCCGGTCGAAAACGTCATCGGCAAGGCGAGATTCATCGCCTGGCCACCGTCTCGCTGGGGTGGGGTCAGTTCGGTGGACATTCAGCAAGGGCAGTAGTGCGCATGCAGCGCGCATGGCCGCCCAGGGCGGTGATCCGCAAGTCGTCGGGCCTGCGCACCCTGGAGTCGGCGCTGCACAACAGCGGGCTGGGGCCGGTGGCCGGCGTCGACGAGGTCGGCCGAGGGGCGTGTGCCGGGCCGCTGGTGATCGCGGCCTGTGTGCTCGGGCCGAACCGGCTGAAGAGCCTGGCTGATCTCGACGACAGCAAGAAGCTCACCGAGAAATCGCGGGAGGCGCTGTTTCCGCTGATCCGCCGGTACGCGCTGGCCTACCACGTGGTCTTCGTGCCGCCGGGCGAGGTCGACGGGCGCGGCGTGCACGTCGCCAACATCGAGGGAATGCGGCGCGCGGTCGCCGGGCTTGCGATTCGACCGGGGTACGTGTTGTCCGACGGCTTCCGCGTGCCCGGACTTCCGATGCCGTCGCTTCCGGTGATCGGCGGGGACGCCGCGGCGGCGTGCATCGCGGCGGCCAGCGTGTTGGCCAAGGTCAGCCGCGATCGGCTGATGGTCGCGATGGATGCCGAGTATCCGGGCTACGGTTTCGCCGAGCACAAGGGCTACTGCACGTCAGCCCACGCTGCGGCACTTGCCGAGCTCGGCCCGTCGAACGTGCATCGGTACTCGTTCATCAACGTGCGCCGCTCGGTGGTCGAGTTCGTGGTGCCGGAGGAGCGGCTGGAGCAGGCGTGAGGGAAAATAGGCATAGACCCGACAAAAGGACAGCCGCGTAGATGAGTGCCGAAGATCTCGAGAAGTACGAAACCGAGATGGAGCTCTCGCTCTACCGCGAATACAAGGACATCGTCGGACAGTTCAGCTACGTGGTGGAGACCGAGCGCCGGTTCTATCTGGCCAATAGCGTCGAGCTGATTCCCCGCAACACCGACGGTGAGGTGTACTTCGAGCTGCGCCTTGCCGACGCCTGGGTGTGGGACATGTACCGGCCGGCCAGATTCGTCAAGCAGGTGCGGGTGATCACGTTCAAGGACGTCAACATCGAAGAGGTGGAGAAGCCCGAGCTGCGGCTGCCCGACTGAGTCCGAGTGTTCAGTGCATCTCCAGCGGCTGGCCGTACGTCGTGACGCTGTCGCCGTCGTCGGACGTCAGCCTCGCGTACGGGCGCAGCGTCACGCCACCGGCGGCGCCGGTCACCGCGCCGTGAGCTCCCGCGACTGCGACGGCGCCGTCGGGCCCGGAGATCGGAACAGAGAAGGTCGAAACCTCTTGTACTCCTGGGCCGTTCCCGAGGTCGATACTGATGCCCACGCCCGGAATGAGCGGCGGTGTCGTGACGAGCAGCGAACCCGGCGCCCCAGTGAGAATGCCCGGGAGATTTGACTGATCGAGGTTGGCGTTGGGCGTCGTATAGGTGAAGCTGATGCCGTTCCCCATGTCCCACGGGAAGCTGACCTGATAACTAAAATCTAGTGTGCCGGTGAACTCTTCGGCCCCGTCACCGCTGACGTGATACACCGCGCGCCCGGTGTGGAACCACTCGCGACTCAGCGGGTTGTTGTCCAACGGGGTCACACCGTTGATCAGCACGTCCCACTGCTGGACATTGAGCGTCCGGCCCAGTCCGTCCACGACGCTGAGCTCGTTGTCCATCGCGGCATGTGTTGTCGCGACACCGGTGACTAGCGCGAGGCTTACGGCGGCCAGCGCGACCAACGACCGGGTGATCCCCTTCATCTTCTCCTCGGCTGCAACTGGGTGGCCGCAACTAGTCGGCCGGTCAAGAAGTCAAGGTGTTGATTTCCCTGTGACGCAAAAGGATTGGCTGTTCCGTTGGCATCGATGAAGAAGATAACCGCGCCAGATCCGCCTGAGCAATAGTCGCTGTTATTTGCTGGCCGAACTGACACAGAGTTGTTGCCATTCGGCATTCGCGTCGTAATCGCCATTCGCGCAGTGTTGGCTTTCGATGTGGTATGCCCGTATTCACGGGCGAATCCGTCGGTGAGCCGCGAAAATCGCTGTTCTGACGTCGGTTTGGGCTACAGCTTAGACGGATCGCTTACTTGTCACGCGCGCAAACGGGTGGGGTCGGTGTAACCGCCAGCACGGCAACGCGAGCAGCGTGAGCAGCGCCCCGATCGAGTGAGACGCTTGCCTGCGTCGCCACGGTCAATGATCGAGGCCATGCTCGGCCAACCACGTGGCCCCCCGTCGCTTCGAGGCTCGCGACAGCCACGCATCTTGAATCAGTTCGGCGAGTTCGTCTCGCGCGATGCGGTGCAAATGCGATGCGCGCACAAGGACCGACAGGTGACCGGCGAAGTGCGGGGTGGTGAAGAAGGGGCTGTCAGGGTCCTGGACGAGGGCCGTCTTGTCGGCGTCGGATCCAACCCAGATCACGATGACGTCTGGGTACAGTTCGCCGCTGACCGGATCCCGCGCGTCCGAACGCGGGTTGCGGAAGAACACGAACGATTTCCCGCCGACCTGGTAGACGGGGTTGCCTTTCGGGCCTTCGATGCGCGTGGTGTGCGGCATGCCCGCCGCGATGTCATGGACGTCGCTCATCGTGGCCGGTCGATCAGCCATCCAAAAAGACTACGGCGCTATGACTTCGGTGCAACGCCAAGGACTTGCAATGATGGCGCTCATTTCGCTGGTTTAGGCCCCTGCCGTCTGCGTGCGTTCAAATCAGCGGTCGGGGAAAGTGACCGCAGGCGAACCTGCGGGCGTACAACAACGATCTGCGGGGAATCGCACAGCCGCTGGTCGATCTACGAACGTCGCGCAATCAGAACGTGTCTGCGGCGCAGATCGCGGCGATTCTGCAGGCGTTCACCTCCTCGTAGCGTCGGCGGTTTCGTTTCGCGCCTGTGGACGAAACGCAGGTTGGGGATAACCAGCCCTGATCGGTGAGGTGTGGCCGCACGTCGGCCGCACCTTGTCCGCTGGTTGTCGGGGGCGCGCTCCACGCTGAGCGCATGACAATGTTGACCCGCGCCGAACTCGGCGCACTGGGTGAGCAACTCGCAGTCGACCACTTGCAAAGCCGTGGCCTCAAGGTGCTGGCCCGTAACTGGCGGTGCCGTTACGGCGAGCTCGATGTGATCGCCGCCGACATGCCCGCGCGCACCCTGGTGTTCGTCGAGGTGAAGACTCGGACCTCCGACCATTTCGGCGGTCTGGCGCAGGCGGTGAACGCCGACAAGGTGCGTCGGCTGCGCCGGCTGGCCGCGCTGTGGCTGGCTCAACAGGACGCCCGCTGGGCGGCGATCCGCATCGACGTGATCGGTGTGCGAATCGGCCGTCGGCGCACGCCCGAGATCATTCATCTGGAAGGTGTCGGCTGATGGCCCTCGGCCGGGCGTTCTCGGTCGCCGTTCGGGGCGTTGCCGGAGAGATCGTCGAAATCGAGGCGGACATCACCTCCGGTCTGCCGGGCGTTCACTTGGTCGGCCTGCCGGATGCTGCGCTGTCCGAATCGCGGGACCGTGTTCGCGCGGCGATCATCAACTGCGGTAATCGCTGGCCGATGTCGCGGCTGACGCTGGCATTGTCGCCGGCGACGTTGCCGAAGATGGGTTCCGTCTACGACGTCGCTTTGGCTGCCGCAGTGCTGTCGGCGGAACCGCTCGGTCGCTGCCGCGCGGTTGGAGAAGACGGTTCTGCTGGGTGAGCTGGCGCTGGACGGAAGAGTTCGTCCGGTTCGCGGCGTGCTGCCGGCCGTGATCGCCGCGAAACTGGAGGGCTGGCCGGCTGTGGTGGTTCCAGTCGAGAACCACGCCGAGGCCGCGCTGGTGGACGGCATCGAGGTGCACGGAGCCCGCACGCTTCGGCAGCTGCAGTCCTGGCTCAACGGCGCGGGTGAGCTCGATCAGACGTGCCGGATGGAGGCCGCGGCACCGGACGACGGGCCCGACCTCGCCGATGTTGTCGGGCAGCCCCAGGCACGCTTCGCCGTCGAGATGGCCGCCGCGGGCGGTCATCATCTTATGCTCGTCGGGCCGCCGGGCATCGGCAAAACGATGCTGGCGCAACGACTTCCGGGCTTACTCCCACCGCTCACCGAGGAGGAGTCGCTGGAGGTGACGGCCATTCACTCCGTCGCAGGGCTGCTGTCGGCCGAGACCCCGTTGATCTCGCGACCGCCGCTGGTCGCTCCGCACCACACGACTTCCGTGGCGGCGCTGATCGGAGGAGGGAGCGGACTTGCCCGGCCCGGTGCGGTCAGCCGCGCTCACCGCGGCGTGCTGTTTCTCGACGAATGCCCCGAGATCGGGCTGCATGCGTTGGAAGCGCTGCGAACTCCGTTGGAGGAAGGCCAAGTTCGGTTGGCACGGCGCGACGGGGTGGCCGTCTACCCGGCCCGCTTTCAGTTGGTGCTGGCCGCGAACCCGTGCCCGTGCGCGCCGGCCGACCCGCGCGACTGCATCTGCGCGGGGGCGGCCAAGCGCCGCTATCTCGGCAGGCTGTCCGGTCCGCTGCTCGATCGGGTCGACCTGCGGGTGCAGATGCACCGGGCCCGGACCGGAGCACTCAACGCCGACGTCGGCGAACCCACGCGCGTGGTACGCGAGCGGGTCGTGGCGGCACGGGCGGCCGCTGCGGCGCGATGGCGCCCCTACGGTGTGCGGACCAACGCCGAAGTGTCGGGTCCGCTTCTGCGGCAACGGTTTCGGCTGGACAACGTCGCCATGGAACCGCTGCGGCAGGCACTCGATAAAGGGCTGCTGAGCATCAGGGGAGTGGACCGCACGATCCGCGTCGCATGGACACTCGCCGATCTCGCCGGCCGGGAGCGGCCCGGCATCGAGGAAGTCACCACGGCGATGGGATTTCGTCAGACGGGAGCCGACCGATGACCGAGGAGCGACGAGCATGGGCTTACCTGTCGCGGGTGGTGGAGCCGCCGTGCGCCGAACTGTCGGCGCTCGCCGGCCGTGTCGGCCCGATGGAGGCGGCGGAGCGCGTGCGACGAGGTGCGGTTTCCGCCCAACTTGCCCAGCTCACTGAGGCGCGCCGCGATATCGACTGCGCCGCAGACGATCTCGACCGCGTCGCTCGGCTGGGCGGGCGGCTTCTCACGCCGGACGACGGGGAGTGGCCAGTGCTGGCGTTCACGTCGTTCAACGGCGTCGACGTGCGTCGGCAGCCGCACGGCGTCGCGCCGCTGGCGCTGTGGCTGCTCGGTGGTGCGCCCATCGACGAGGTGGCTTGGCGGGCAGTTGCGGTCGTGGGCACGCGAGCGGCGACCGACTATGGCGAATACGTCGCGGCCGATCTGTCGGAGGGGCTAGCCAAACGCGGCTTTGCAGTGGTGTCAGGCGCCGCGTACGGGATCGACGGCGCTGCACACCGGGCGGCCTTGTCGGCGGACGGCTGCACGGTCGCGGTCCTGGCGGGCGGTGTCGACGTTCCGTATCCGGCCGGGCATTCGGCGCTGTTGCACCGCATCCAACGCACCGGCCTCGTGGTGAGCGAGTACCCGCCCGGCGTGCGTCCCGCGCGGTACCGCTTCCTGGTCCGCAATCGATTGGTCGCCGCGTTGTCGGGGGCCAGTGTCGTGGTGGAGGCGGGGCTGCGCAGCGGAGCGGCCAACACCGCGGCGTGGGCGCGCGGGCTGGGCCGAGTGGTGTGCGCCGTGCCGGGCCCGGTGACGTCATCGGCGTCGGCCGGGTGCCATGTCTTGATCCGGCAGGGCGCCGAGCTGGTCACCCGGGTCGAGGAGATCGTCGAGATCGTCGGGAGAGCGGGCGAGTTTGCCGACGAGCCGGAACACCCGTCGTCGCCGTTGGACGGGCTGACCGACATCGGAAAACGTGTGTACGAAGCGCTGCCCGCCCGCGGCGTGCGGTCAAGCGACGAGTTGTCGGTCGAATCCGGACTACCTGTCGCGCAATTGCAGGGCCAACTCGCGCGGCTCGAACTTGCCGGCCTCGCAGTTCAGCGCGACGGTCGCTGGCGATTGGCGAAGTCATAAATTCCCGGCCGGTGCGTTCACCGCGCTGGTCGGCATCGTCGTTCTCTGCCTGGGGGCGCTCGCAGCGATCGGTGCGATGTTGTAGGCAGGCCACCAGCGGCGCCCGGCCCGTATAGTCCAGATCAGCTCATCAACCGTCGGGAGGCGATGTGGCGGGTCGGCCGGTGCACAGCTTCGAGGTCGTGCGGACCGAACGCGTGTCGCCGCACATGGTGCGAGTTGTGCTCGGCGGCAACGGCTTCGACACGTTCGTGCCGAATCAGTTCACGGATGCCTACTGCAAGATGTTGTTCCTTCGCGACGACGTCGACGTCGCGGCTCTTGCCGTGCCGCTCACACTGGACAGCTTTCAGGCGTTGCCCGGCGACCGCCAGCCCGTGATCCGCACCCTGACCGTCCGGTCGGCCGATCCCGAGACACGTGAGATCGCGATCGACTTCGTCGTGCACGGCGAGCACGGCGTGGCGGGACCCTGGGCGCCGAGGGTCGAACCGGGCCGGCCCGTTTACCTGATGGGTCCGAGTGGGGCCTACGCACCCGATCCCAGCGCCGACTGGCATCTGCTGGCCGGAGACGAATCCGCTCTGCCTGCCATCGCCGCCGCGCTCGAGGCGCTCCCCGCTGACACCGTGGCCCGGGTGTTCGTCGAAGTAGCGGGCCCGGACGACGAACTTGAGCTGCAGTCTCCGGCAGACGTGGACATCTATTGGATATACCGCGGCGGGCGTGCCGACCTGGTTCCCGAAGACCGCGCGGGCGACCACGCGCCGCTCATCGCCGCGGTGAAGGAAGCCAGGTGGCTGCCCGGGCGGGTGCAGGTGTTCATTCACGGTGAGGCGCAGGCCGTCATGCACAATCTGCGGCCGTATATCCGCAAGGAACGCGGGGTTGACGCCAAATGGGCGTCGATATCGGGCTACTGGCGTCGCGGGCGGACGGAAGAGACGTTCCGGCAGTGGAAGAAAGAGCTGGCTGCAGCTGAAGCGGCCGAAGCCGGGTAGACACGCGGCGCGCTTGGCGGGCTCGGCGGCGCTGATCTGCGACCGTGGTCACGTGACCCGATCGGCCGCGTTCGCCCCGATTCTCGACGAGTTCGCCGACTATCTGGTGCTTGAACGCGGGCGTTCCGCACACACCCGGCGGGCATATCTCGGCGACATCGGGTCGCTGCTCGACTTCCTTGCTTCGAGTAAGCAGGAGCCTGCGCTGGCTGACCTGACGCTGCCGATACTGCGTTCGTGGCTGGCCGCACAAGCGTCGACCGGTGCCGCCCGCACCACGCTTGCCCGTCGCACCTCGGCGGCCAAGACGTTCACGGCATGGGCGGCGCGACGCGGCCTGCTGCCGTCGGATCCGGCGTCGCGTCTGCAGGTGCCCAAGGCGCGGCGCACGCTGCCCGCCGTGCTGCGACAAGACCAGGCACTTGACGCGATGGCGGCCGCCAAATCCGGTGCGGCCGAAAACGATCCGATGGCGCT
Organism: Mycobacterium sp.; assembly: GCA_036390735.1. GTDB lineage: Bacteria > Actinomycetota > Actinomycetes > Mycobacteriales > Mycobacteriaceae > Mycobacterium. The sequence continues at coordinate 7,635 of DASWBF010000027.1, forward strand.
GCGCGATCTGCTGATCGTCGAGCTGCTCTATGCGACCGGCATCCGCGTCAGCGAGCTGTGCGGCCTGGACATCGACGACGTCGACACCGGCCGGCGATTGCTGCGCGTTCTGGGGAAGGGCAACAAACAGCGCACCGTGCCGTTCGGCGAGCCGGCACTGGCGTCGCTGACCCGATGGTTGACCGAGGGTCGGCCGGCGCTGGCCAACGGGGCCTCGGGCCACGCGCTGCTGCTTGGCGCCCGGGGTCGCCGGCTTGACCCACGCCAGGCGCGCACCGTCGTCCATCAGACGATCGCCGCCGTCGACGGCGCCCCCGACATCGGGCCGCACGGGTTACGCCACAGCGCCGCGACGCACTTGCTCGAAGGCGGAGCCGACCTTCGCGTGGTGCAGGAACTGCTTGGCCACTCGACGCTGGCGACGACGCAGCTGTATACGCATGTGTCGGTGGCTCGGCTGCGGGCGGTGCACGACCAGGCGCACCCGCGGGCCTGAGTCACCCGCCCACAGGCTTGAGCCGGATCGGCGTCGTCTCGACGAGCCCCAGCGGGTCGACGTAATCAGCCGCCGACGCCGGACCCCACATCGCTCCCCAATGCAGGCATGCCGCCGCCGGACAGTCAGGATGGCCCGCCACCAATTCACCGATCACGGCGCCTTGAACGACCAGCTGACCCGCTCGCACCGCCGGCCGCACCGGTTCATAACTGGTCCGTAGCCCGCCCGGATGCGCGATCGACACCACTGGCCGCCCGGCCAGCTCACCGGCGAACACCACAGCCCCCGGCCCGGCGGCGTACACCTGCTGACCTGGGGCACCGGCCAGGTCGACGCCGCGGTGGCCGCGAGTCCAGTTCGGCGTCGGCGCGTCGAACACGCGCACAATCGCCGGGCGGGGCTGCAGCGGCCAGTCGAACCGGTAACCGTCGGCGTGGGCGGCCGGAGCGACCACTAGCGGGGCGAGAATCAGGGCGAGCCGTCGCATGCGTCCAGTCGAGCGCAGCTTCCGGGGCGTGGACCAGGGCTGTCGGCTCAGCTGTGGACAAAGCAGCTGTTGGGGACGTGTAAACTCCTACCCGCAGCTTGCATCAGCGAGCTGACTTCGCGCGCCTGCAGCCAACCGAACGCCGTGCGGTCCCGTCGTCACGACGGGTGCGGTGTTCCGCAGGTGCCAGGGCCCGTCATCACCCGATGCCGGGCGGCAACCGACAACATAAGGACATGGCCGACTATGGCTGTTGTAACCATGAAACAGCTGCTCGACAGCGGCACCCACTTCGGGCACCAGACCCGTCGCTGGAATCCCAAGATGAAGCGGTTCATCTTCACCGACCGCAATGGGATCTACATCATCGACCTGCAGCAGACGCTGACCTTTATCGACAAGGCGTACGAGTTCGTCAAGGAGACCGTCGCCCATGGCGGGACGATCCTGTTCGTCGGCACCAAGAAGCAGGCGCAGGAGTCCATCGCGGCCGAGGCCACCCGGGTCGGCATGCCGTATGTGAACCAGCGCTGGCTGGGCGGCATGCTCACCAACTTCTCGACCGTGCACAAGCGGCTGCAGCGCCTCAAGGAACTCGAGGCGATGGAGCAGACCGGCGGCTTCGAGGGCCGCACCAAGAAGGAGATCCTGGGCCTGACCCGCGAGAAGAACAAGCTGGAGCGCAGCCT
>DASWBF010000028.1:0-4030 GCA_036390735.1 Mycobacterium sp.
GAGCGGGTCGAACGCCACGACGTCCGCACCGGCCGCCTGCAGCAGCTCGACGTGTTCGGCATAACCGAATGTGAACGCCTTGCCTCCCGCGATCGCGACAGTCACCGGCGCTGTCGCGCTGTCGAGCGTCGGCTCCCACGCGCGCGCCATCACATTGCTCGCAGCGACCGCTGTCACGCCGGCCAGGTCGACGTGCTCGGCGACGAGCTCGGTCATCGCGTCAACCGCCCGGTGTGCTTTCGTGCCGTGTTCTGCCGCGGTGACGAGGCCCAGATGCCTTGAGGGTAGTTCTAATTCGACGTGCCGAGGGATCGCGCCGAGCACCGTCACACCCGACTGTGCACAGGACCGCCGGAGCACCTCCTCGTGACGGGCGGAGCCGACACGGTTGAGAACCACCCCGGCGATCCGGATCGATGCGTCGAACGTCGAAAACCCGTGCAGCAGTGCCGCAATGCTCTGGCTCTGGCCGCGGGCGTCGACGACCAGGACCACCGGAGCCCCGAGCAGGCCGGCGACGTGAGCGGTCGAACCCCGCGCCATGTCTGCAGCGCTGTCGATGCGCCCGTCGAACAGGCCCATCACGCCTTCCACCACCGCGATGTCGGCGCCCGCGGTCCCGTGCCGGTACAGCGGGCCGATGAGGCGCTCGCCGACCAGCACCGGGTCGAGGTTGCGGCCGGGGCGGGCAGCGGCCAGCGTGTGGTAGCCGGGGTCGATGTAGTCGGGGCCGACCTTGAACGGCGCGACGGTGTGCCCGATGCGGTGCAGCGCACCAATCAAACCTGTTGCCACCGTGGTCTTTCCACTCCCCGAAGCAGGTGCGGCGATGACGATAGCCGGGACGCTCACCGCCCCCTCCCTCGCCGCGAGCGTGCGGTGTTGTACGTATTTCCCCGGCGTGTCGCGTACAGACACGCACGCTCGCGGCAATCGAGGGTCACCATTCGATGCCAATCTGGCCCTTGCGGCCCGCGTCCATCGGGTGCTTCACCTTGGTCATCTCGGTGACGAGGTCGGCGGCGTCGAGCAGCTGCGGCGGCGCGTCGCGGCCGGTGATCACCACATGCTGCGTGCCGGGCCGGCCGGCAAGCGCGGACACCACCTCGTCGACGTCCACCCAGCCCCACTTGAGCGGATAGGTGAACTCGTCGAGCAGATAGAAGTCGTGGCGCTGCTGCGCCAGTCGCCGCGCGATCTCCGCCCAGCCGTCGGCGGCCGCGGCGGCGTGATCGTCGACCGTGCCGGCCTTGCGGGTCCACGACCAGCCGGCACCCATCTTGTGCCACTCGACAGGTCCGCCAACCCCACGCTCGTCGTGTGCACGGCCCAACTCACGAAAAGCGGTCTCCTCGCCCACTTTCCACTTCGCGCTCTTGACGAACTGGAACACCGCAACCGACAAGCCCGCGCTCCACGCCCGCAGCGCCATCCCGAACGCGGCCGTCGACTTGCCCTTGCCCGTCCCGGTGTGCACTGCGAGCAGCGCGGCCTGCCGGCGCGCCCGGGTGGTCAGCCCGTCGTCGGGTATCGCGATCGGCCGGCCCTGCGGCATAGTGACTCTCCTTCTCAGGCGGCGCCGCGGACGAGCTCGGTAAGGCCGTCGGCCCGCAGCTGCGCCAACCGCACCGTCGGCGCACCGAGCCGGCCTGCCAGCTGCTCCGCCAATCCCAGTCGTAGCCAGGAAGTTTCGCAGTCGACGACCACGGCGGACCCGCCTTCAGCGACGAGCAGATCCGCTGCGCGACCGGCCCTGCCCACCGGATCGGAACCGCCGGTCGCGCGACCGTCGGTGAGCACGACGACCAAGCTGCGCCGGGCCGGATCGCGTACGCGTTCCCGAGCGACCATGCCGCGGGCGGCCAGAAGCCCCTCCGCCAGAGGCGTTTTGCCGCCCGTGTCGAAACGCGTCAGCCGGCGCGACGCGACGTGCACCGACGACGTCGGCGGAAGCAGCACCCGAGCATCCGCGCCGCGGAACGTGATCACCGCGACCTTGTCGCGACGCTGGTACGCGTCGCGCAACAGCGACAGCGTCGCCCCGCTCACCGCGGCCATCCGGTCGCGTGCGGCCATCGACCCGGATGCGTCGACGACAAAAATCACCAGATTCGCCTCACGCCCTTCGCGGATCGCCCGACGCAGGTCGTCGGACTCCACCTGAGGCGGACCTGGCGTAGGTGCGCGCCGCGCCGCGGCCAGTACCGTGCCGAACAGATGAACCCCGAACCCGTCGGTGGCATGCGCGGACACCACAGCACCGGACCGGTTGCGGGCCCGCGAACGGCGGCCCGGCGCACCGTCGCCGACACCCGGCACCGTGAGCAGTCGGGTGCGAAACGGCGCGGCCGGTGGCGCGCTGGGCCGAGTCGGCGATGGACCTGAATGATCTTGGGCTTCTTCGACATTCGACATACCGCCGCCCGGTGGATCGGGCTCGGGGTCCAGATCGTCGTGGCCGGCCTGCGCCAGCGCATCGTCGAGCATCTGCGGGTCGAGTTCCGCTTCGTCGAACGGATCGCGACGACGGCGGTGCGGCAGCGCCAGCTGCGCCGCCACCCTGATGTCCACTTCGTCGACGACGTCCGCGCCGCGCCAGGCCGCGTGCGCCACCGCGGCGCGCGCCACCACCAGGTCGGCCCGCATTCCGTCGACACCGAACGCCGCGCACAGCGACGCGATCCGCCGCAGCTCGCGGTCGGGCAGCACCACGTCACCGACCGCCAATCGCGCGGTGGCGATCCGCTGCGCCAACGCGGCGTCCTGATCGGCGTAGCGGCGGGCAAACGCGGAGGGGTCGGCCTCGAACGACATCCGCTGTCGGATCACGTCCGCGCGCTCGTCGACGTCACGCGAGGCCCGCACGTCGACCGTCAGCCCGAACCTGTCGAGCAGCTGCGGCCGCAGTTCCCCCTCCTCCGGGTTCATCGTGCCCACCAGGATGAACTTGGCCTCGTGGCTGTGGGAAATGCCGTCGCGTTCGATGTGCACCCGGCCCATCGCGGCGGCGTCGAGCAGCACGTCCACCAGATGGTCGTGCAGCAGGTTCACTTCGTCGACGTACAGCACGCCGCCATGCGCCTCGGCCAAAAGCCCAGGCGTGAAAGCGTGTTCGCCGTCGCGCAGCACCCGCTGCAGATCCAGCGACCCGATCACCCGGTCCTCGGTGGCACCGATCGGCAGCTCCACCAGCCGCCCAAAGCCTGCTTCAGCCAAGACGGACGCCAGCCCCCGCACCGCCGTCGACTTCGCGGTGCCCTTCTCACCGCGGATCAGCACGCCGCCGATCTCCGGGCGCACGGCGCACAGCACCAACGCCAGCCGGAGAAGCTCCTGCCCGACGATCGCGCTGAACGGGTACACGGGTGTCATGGCGCGCCCCCGCGCATGACGGACCGCACCATCGGCACGTGCGGGATGCCGTCCTCGACGAATTCCTCTCCGGCACGGGCAAATCCGTGCTGTGCGTACATCTCCTCAAGGTAGGTCTGCGCGTCGATCCGGCACGGGTAGTCCCCCACGTCCGCCAACGCCGCCTGCAGCAGGCGCGTAGTGTGGCCGTGCCCGCGGGCTTCGCGGCGGGTGCACAGCCGGCCCAGGCGGAACGCCTTCTGCCCGCCGGCGTGCTCCTCCATCAGCCGCAGGGTGCAGATCACCTCACCCCGCGGACCCTCGAGCCAGAAGTGACGGGTTTCCGGCAGCAGGTCCCGGCCGTCCAGTTCCGGGTACGCGCAGGCCTGTTCGACGACGAACACCTCGACCCGCAGCTTGAGGAGTTCGTAAAGAGTCGCGGTGTCGAGATCCTTGGCCCATGCCCGGTGCAACGTGACCGTCATGCGCCCAGCGCCTTCGTAGTCCAGTCCCACACTTCCTCGAACAGCCGCGGCTCCTCGGACAGCTTCGTGCCGAGCGACGGCACCATCTCCTTGAGCTTCGGCAGCCACAACTGGTAGCGGTCGGGAAAGCACCGCTCGAGTACGTCGAGCATGGCCGGAACCGCCGTCGAGGCGCCCGGAGACGCACCGAGCAG